>NZ_PNDY01000040.1:0-3290 GCF_005886645.1 Pseudoalteromonas sp. S408
AACAAATTACCCACCGCATCAAAGTAAAGGCCCCGAGGGTCAAATCTTGACTTCAGACATCAAACAACCTCGTAGCTCTTCCAATTGTAATTTAACCTTCTTATTTTCAATCATTAATGCATTTAATCTACAGACAGTTTTGGATATCGCCGAATAGTGTTTAACATTAAAAATATCTGCTAATGCCTGCAAATTTAATCCCGTTAAATCTTGGCATAATTTAATAGCAAACCAACGGGGTAAGTTTTTCTCTTTTCGCCCTTTTTTAGCCATTACTATGTCATCTACCTCAACACTAAAGTGTTTAGCTATGTAAGAAATTACATCATCTGCTGAATGCTTTTTACTAACAAGCTTTCTTTCACTGTTAGATTTTGCAATATAGTCCTTTATGTTTTCAATAAAGTTATCACAACCCAACACCGACAATAACTTTTTGGCGCCATAAAAAGCGCTTATCTCTTCATTGCTCTCAAATTCAACAAACTGTTTGTACGCCGCATATTGACGCTTTTTACCTTGCAGCGAAAATATAAAATCTCGTACAAGCCATTTAGGCGTCGCTCCCCTTTTAATAAACGATGAATAGCTAGACCATTTATACTTAGCCAGGTCATCTACCATCGGGGTACTCGTTTCAATTGGGTTACGATGAATATACCGACTAACATGCAATAAGTAGTTATCAGCATCCACCAACACCGCTTTGTATCGCCCTCTAAACAGCGCGCCATCTGTGTTATGTGCTCTATTAAAGTATTGAGTATAAAGGCCATTAATATGCTTCATGGCTCGGCCTAAATTAGCATCGGGGGTTTTTATTAACAGGTGGTAATGATTAGTCATTAAACAATATGAATGCACCTCAATATTAAAGCGAAGGCTTGCTTGCTCAATGCTATATAAAAAATACTTAAAGTCGTCATCACTCAAAAAGGTATTATCACGCCCTCTTCCACGATTCATCACATGATAAAACGCATTTTCATACTCTATTCGCAACGGCCTAGACATAGCAATCCATTCAATTAACTGAACTATAAACTATAAATCTAGACCTTTGATGTCTGAAGTCAAGATTTGACCCTAATCACTTATAGGTGCAGTGACTGACGAAAAAGCCCGCACCATTGAGGTAAAACTCGACTTTTTAGAAAAAGGTAAAAAGTTTGAAGCGCATATATACCAAGACGGTAAAAACGCAGAATGGAAAAACAACCCGTACGATTTAGATATCGAAAAGCGCGTAGTTAGTGCAAACGATAAGCTAACTTTAAAACTAGCAACAAGCGGCGGCACTGCCATCCGCTTTAAAGCACTTTAAGCTTCACGGTTATATCAGTTTTACAGATATTTAAGTGTTACAAATAACAAACTCTGCACAGGTTACTGTGCAGAGCTTTGTATTTTTATAGGCAGATAAATTTGTGCACTTAAGCCACTTTCTTCGCTCATTCCCTCGCGACGTAACATGATACAAAGCACCTTCGAACTCTAATATTAACGGCCTAGCCACTTTTTTACCTATCTATGTTAGTAAATTAATAACTAAAGATTAAGCACTAGTCGGCTAAAAAGCAAAAAACAAGACCTGGCCCATAAGGACCCCAGTGTCACTTTAAAACAGCAGAGCTAGCTATTTGAGCCAGTGCTACTAATTGGTGGCACTGACACAGATTGCACGGCCTGCTGCTAGCAAGTGCGCAGTTCTACTGGGATTGGCTGCACACTTTAAAGTCAAATAGTGAGTAAGTCGCGGCCATATTTTGATTCCCTTGTGTTTATTAGGATCTCAGTAAAAATACTCTAATTACTAAAAAGTAAACCAAAATACTTCCATAAATATAATCAAATAAGTGACCTAATGATGGGTAGTTGAAGAACAAAATCCAAGAACTTGCGACCCCTAATCCCATTAACAAAAACCTCAGCACAGGAACAACATTCCTATCTTTTACTTTTTTCCTTATAACTGCCACAGTTAAAACTAAGTCAATAATAAAAATTAAAGGAACTAATGTAACTAACGGGTTCTCAGTTAGCATTCTGCATAACTCCAAAAAAGTCCACTGCGAGGGCTATTGGGGAACTATAACCGCTAGAAAAACAAAATAAGCTTCCACTAGCTATTAATTATCGTATAAATATCAACCTAACAGGGATGTAATACAATAGCACTAGCCCTAGTAAATAATCATATAAAATACCTTGTGAAGGCGCATCAAAAAATAATAACCACGTTGATATGCTCCCCAAAACTAGTGTTACAAACCTTACTAATGCAACCAAGTTAATATCAGCTAGCTTTTTTAGTTTGACGCATATCGTAAGAAATAAGTCCAAAATAAAAATAGCAGGGACAAGCCATATTAATATGTCGTTAGTTAGCATTACTTCTCATCCCATACTGAATGACTAAACCATCATTAATAGCCAATGAGGCTCCCGATACTGTTTGATAATTTCTCACATAATCTCCTCTAAAGTGGATACGATCCCGTCCCAAAGAATTAGTTAAATTTCTTGAATGATGAATGGTGTTTGTGCCTGAAGCTCGTAGTCCAAATTGTCCTATTTTTCTCCCTAAAGCTGCCCAACCTGCGCTAGTTATGTCAACACCAAAATATGCGTAATCACCATATTGTTCACCCAATGCATACCTCCACCCTTCTTGAGCATAATTACTTTCTGTTAAACCAACACCTTGAGCAGTATTAAAAAGGCCATGCGCTAAAATTAAAGCACCAAATATAAAAGTTATTGGGTTACTCATCAAACTAGCACCTAACAATGCCTGCCCAGCCCCCCCTATAGTTTGAAGCACATTCATACCATATTTTTGCACATAACCCAGAGCAGATCTCATCCCAGACATATGATTTTTAGCATTTGGTGGCGCAGGTAGTGTAGGTATATTGGGAAATAGTCCTTTACTACTATTGTTTCCTGACGAAGGAGCTGTACTACTATTATTTGTGATTGTATTGGGAGAACCAATATCACTAATAGCACTTCCTACTTTACCTTGGCTCTTCTGAGTATTCTCATTACCATTTGACGGCATAGAACTTTTGGAAGAGTTAGCAATTGGTGCATTTGGATTATCACTATTGCCTTTTCTCCCAATATCACCACCTGCGGCATTAGGACTAGAAGATGACTCCCCTTTATTTGGACCATCAGTAATTACAATTTCTAATGCCTTCGGCTCGCTTTGGCAACCATCTGAATCCTCAGGGTTACAGCTAGAATAGCCAGTTGGATCGGTTCCAGCTAAGGGGTTATTCATA
>NZ_PNDY01000041.1:0-408 GCF_005886645.1 Pseudoalteromonas sp. S408
CGCGTTTTATGTGATAGTGAAACAAGCGAAGAAGTTAATATAACTAAAGTAGATAGATACTTAGAAACTTAAAAAATATTATCAGATATTTTCCAAATTTATGAGGTGACTCTTAGCGCGTAGCGTTAACATTGAGGCACCTTGCGCAAAGGAAAAAGAAGCACTCCGTGCTTGTCATTAATCCTTTGCACCTAATTTGCTTGGTGACAATAGCGTTTTGGACCCACCTGACTCCATGCCGAACTCAGTAGTGAAACGAAACAGCGCCGATGATAGTGTAGCATTTGCTATGTGAAAGTAGGACATTACCAGGCTTCAAATAAGCGAAACCCGTTACAGCAATGTGACGGGTTTTTTGCTATCTGGGGTTTAGTAAATAGCCAAGAGACCATGTCGAACTCAGTAGTG
>NZ_PNDY01000042.1:0-276 GCF_005886645.1 Pseudoalteromonas sp. S408
AAACCAAACAGACGGGCTACCAATAATATAATGGCTAAATAAATCGGGCTCTGTAAATAAAATAGTGGCACCTAATAAGCCGCCTAGCGAGTTACCTATGTAGGTTTTGTGTGTGTGACTAGCTCGGTAGTTTTGCTCAATATAAGGAAACACAGTGTTTTTAATAAACTGAATATGGTCTTGCGCATTACCTGTTTGTTTTTTCCAATCTTTTGCAAAGGTAGGTGTGTAGTCTCTTATTCGACTAGCTGATCCAATAGAGCCTTTTTCGTAACC
>NZ_PNDY01000043.1:0-1169 GCF_005886645.1 Pseudoalteromonas sp. S408
ATGGCAAAAGAAAAGTTTGAACGCGTAAAACCGCACGTAAACGTTGGTACAATCGGCCACGTTGACCACGGTAAAACTACACTAACTGCAGCAATCACTAACGTACTTGCAAAAGTATACGGCGGTGTTGCTAAAGATTTCGCATCAATCGATAACGCTCCAGAAGAGCGCGAGCGTGGTATCACTATCTCAACTTCACACGTTGAGTACGACACACCAACTCGTCACTACGCACACGTAGATTGTCCTGGTCACGCCGATTATGTTAAAAACATGATCACTGGTGCTGCACAAATGGACGGCGCTATCTTAGTAGTAGCTGCGACTGATGGCCCAATGCCACAAACGCGTGAGCACATCCTTCTTTCTCGTCAGGTTGGCGTACCTTACATCATCGTATTCATGAACAAATGTGACATGGTTGATGACGAAGAGCTACTTGAGCTAGTAGAAATGGAAGTTCGTGAACTTCTTTCTGAGTACGATTTCCCAGGTGACGACTTACCACTAATTCAAGGTTCTGCACTTAAAGCACTTGAAGGCGAGAAGCAATGGGAAGACAAGATTGTAGAGCTTGCAGAAGCACTAGATTCTTACATTCCAGAGCCAGAGCGTGACATCGATAAGCCATTCATCATGCCTATCGAAGACGTTTTCTCAATCCAAGGTCGTGGTACTGTTGTAACTGGTCGTGTTGAAGCGGGTATCATCAACGTGAATGACGAAGTTGAAATCGTTGGTATCAAAGAGACTACTAAGTCTACTTGTACTGGTGTTGAAATGTTCCGTAAGCTTCTTGACGAAGGTCGTGCTGGTGAGAACATTGGTGCACTATTACGTGGTACTAAGCGTGAAGACGTTGAACGTGGTCAAGTACTAGCTAAGCCTGGTTCAATCAACCCACACACTACATTCACTTCAGAAGTATACGTACTTTCTAAAGATGAAGGTGGTCGTCATACTCCATTCTTCAAAGGTTACCGTCCACAGTTCTACTTCCGTACAACTGACGTAACAGGTGACGTACAGTTACCAGAAGGCGTAGAAATGGTAATGCCTGGTGATAACATCAAGATGACAGTAACTCTAATCGCACCAATCGCGATGGATGAAGGTCTTCGTTTTGCTATCCGTGAAGGTGGCCGTACTGTAGGTGCTGGTGTTGTGGC
>NZ_PNDY01000044.1:0-344 GCF_005886645.1 Pseudoalteromonas sp. S408
GAAGGACAAACCATAAAGTAAACATGTAACACTAAACGTCTCCCTGAACTTGTTTCAGGGTCTAAGGGCAACGTAAAGCCCCTTTACAGCTTTCAAATAAGGAGCACTTTATGCGCTACTTTAAATCTCTTATCTTCTCATTTGCTCTGCTGCTTTCTCTAAACACCTTTGCAGGCAGTCAGCAAAACAGTGAATCTAAATTTGCAGCCGAAGAAGTCGCAAGCTTTGCCAAATCAGTAGAAAAATACGCAGCAAAACATGGCGCGCGTGCGTTTATTATTGCGCGTTTAGGTCAACCTGAAAAAGATTTACCTCGTGGCTTTCAATTCACTCACACAGCTATT
>NZ_PNDY01000045.1:0-744 GCF_005886645.1 Pseudoalteromonas sp. S408
CCAGCTAAGGGGTTATTCATACCGTAACTATATGGGTTAATCGACTGACTATTGCCCGGTGCTTGAATAAACGGATCAACACTCAAGAATCGACCGAGGTTATAATCGTACACCCGCCCGTTCATATGGATTAGCTCTACACTATCTAAATGCTCATGGTCAGTAAAGCCTCGATTCGTTTTTGCATCCGCCAAATCACCTAGTTTTGAAGCCCCAAATGATTTTAATCCACCACTGGCTAAACGTGGTTTGCCAAATGGGTCGTAGTTTCGCTCTGCTTCTACTTGCCCGTTGTGGTCGGTAAATACCCGTGCACTGCCTAAGCGATCGCGGTGGGTATAGCGGATTGTAGCACCTTCATTTGTTGTTTGGCTTATAACGGCGATGTCGTCTATATAAGCCCGCCAGGTGGTTTTTGTGTCAGTAACTTCTTCTTCATATAATTTACCACTGTAAAAAGTAGTCACGCTGCCATTTACTTGTTTAAAGCGCATATGCTGCGGGCCATAGGTAAAATTGAGAGTTTTACCGTCTTTTACTATTTGTGTGGGTTTATCCATCGCGTTATAGGTGGCGCTGGTTAAACCATCACCACTGGTCATGTTGCCTCTCGTATCATAACCAAACGACTTCCAACCACCCCGATAAACACGTTTTACTGCATTGGGCCCGCCTGTTGCGCCGTTTTCATAATCATACTGCGTTGCATAGTCTGATTTTGATAACAAATTACCCACCGCATCA
>NZ_PNDY01000046.1:0-295 GCF_005886645.1 Pseudoalteromonas sp. S408
GGGGGGGGGGGGGGGGGGGGGGGGGGGGGGGGGGGCGAGATGGGGGGGTTGTGGGGGTGGGGGGGCGGGGGGGGGGGGGAGCAACCAGGATGGGTGGGGGGGTGTGGGGGGGGGGGGGGGTTGTGGGGGGCGGGGGCGGGGGGCGGAGAGGTGGGATTTGGGAAGGGGGGGGGGGGCGGCGGGGGGGCGGGGGGGGGGGGTGGGGGGAGGAGGGGGGCGGGACGGGCGGGGGGGGGGGCGGGGCGGAGGGATGGAGGCGTCTACCGACTCAGAGAGACACTCAGCAGGCGAGGGG
>NZ_PNDY01000047.1:0-451 GCF_005886645.1 Pseudoalteromonas sp. S408
AAACTTCAAAAACTGGTTAGTGAATGTGACGAATACAAAGCAAAAAATGCCATTATCCAAAGTGTGCCTGGTGTTGGCAATGTGGTCGCATTTAACTTACTTAGTGATATGCCTGAGTTAGGTTATGTGAACAACAAAGAGGCCGCTTCTTTAGTAGGTGTAGCCCCATTCAATCGTGAAAGTGGTGTGTATCAAGGTAAGCGAATGATACGTGGCGGCCGACCTAAAATAAGAACTGCCATGTACATGGCGATGATGTCAGCCATTCAGTGCAACTCTAAATTTAAAGACCTTTATCAACGCATGGTTAAAGCAGGAAAGCCTAAAAAAGTAGCCATTATTGCGTGTATACGAAAGCTGGTAGTGATCATAAATTCTATGGTGAGGGATGGTGTCATGTGGGATCCTAAAATGGTTTGAAATTAGGAATTGACACCATAGTCACTTGTTA
>NZ_PNDY01000048.1:0-406 GCF_005886645.1 Pseudoalteromonas sp. S408
TGTCCACACAGATGATTGTTATTGTAAAGAGAACAACACTTATTGTTTGGGTCTGTAGCTCAGCTGGTTAGAGCGCACCCCTGATAAGGGTGAGGTCGGTAGTTCAAATCTACTCAGACCCACCACTTCTTCACGAAGTCGGTAATCAAACAATAAGACCAGCATATGTGGGGCTATAGCTCAGCTGGGAGAGCGCCTGCCTTGCACGCAGGAGGTCAGCAGTTCGATCCTGCTTAGCTCCACCACTTCTACTTCTTAAAAATAAATATTCTTTATCGGGCAGCTAAATCGCCTGAGAATAGAGTGTGTTTAATTTTGAGAGGTTTTTGTATCTCTTGCTCTTTAAAAATTTGGAAAAGCTGATAATAAAATTCGTATGAATACAATGTATTTGTACAGAGTTTTC
>NZ_PNDY01000049.1:0-358 GCF_005886645.1 Pseudoalteromonas sp. S408
GTAAAATTTTTCCCCTACCAGCTCGCTTATATTTTTTTAATATTTTTTTTTTTTTTTTTTTTTTTTTTTAAATTTTTTTTTTTTTTTTTTTTTTATTTTTTCGCTTTTTGTCTTTTTTTTTTTTTTTTTTATTTATTTTTTTGGGGGGGGGGGGGGGGGCGGCCGGGGGGGGGGGGGGGGGGGGGTGTTTTGGGGGGGGGGGGGGGGGGGGGGGGGGGGGGGGGGGGGGGGGGGGGGGGGGGGTTGGGGGGGGGGGGGGGGGGGGGGGGGGGGGGGGGGGGGGGGCGGGGGGGGGGGGGGCGGGGGGGGGGGGGGGGGTGGGGGGGGGGGGGGGGGTTGGGGGGGGGGGGGGGGGGGG
>NZ_PNDY01000005.1:0-140991 GCF_005886645.1 Pseudoalteromonas sp. S408
TTCAAACTTTTCTTTTGCCATCTTAAAAAATTCCTAATTAAGAAATTAAAGCCTGACTCACTATTGAGCCAGACAAGCTAAAATCATATTACAGCGCGAGCTGAAATTATTGTATCTGCAACCTGCTTAGAGGCTTCAGCGTACTTCAAAAACTCCATAGAGTAAGAAGCACGACCTTGAGTTGCAGATCGTAAAGCAGTCGCATAACCGAACATTTCAGACAGTGGAACCTGTGCATTTATTTGCTTAAGTCCACCAAGTGCATCTTCCATGCCCTCGATCATGCCGCGACGACGGTTTAAGTCGCCAACTACATCACCCATGTTTGAGTCAGGAGTGATTACCTCAACCTTCATTAGTGGTTCTAAAAGAACCGGATTTGCTTTAAGCGCACCGTCTCTCATAGCTAATGAACCTGCAATTTTAAATGCCATTTCATTCGAATCTACATCATGGAATGAACCATCATATAAAGTCGCTTTAACGCCAAGTAAAGGATAGCCTGCCAGTACACCTTGAGACATTTGCTCTTGGATACCTTTGTCTACCGCTGGGATGTATTCCTTAGGAACTGATCCACCTACGGTTTCGTTAACGAATTCGTAAATTGGAGAATCATCATCCGAAATATCCATCGGTTCAAGCTTCAACCAAACGTGACCATATTGACCACGACCACCTGATTGACGAATGAACTTTCCTTCAACTTCAACAGTTGAACGAATAGCTTCACGGTATGAAACCTGCGGCTTACCAACGTTACATTCAACACTGAATTCACGTTTCATACGGTCGACGATAATATCTAGGTGAAGTTCACCCATACCAGAAATAATTGTCTGGCCTGATTCTTCGTCGGTTTGTACGCGGAAAGACGGATCTTCAGCCGCTAGTTTACCTAGCGCGATACCCATCTTATCCTGGTCAGCGATTGTGCGAGGCTCAACCGCAACAGAGATAACTGGTTCTGGGAATTCCATACGCTCAAGCGTAATAATTGAATTCGGAGCACACAGCGTCTCACCTGTTGTAACGTCTTTAAGACCAATAGCCGCCGCGATGTCGCCTGCGTAGACTTCTTTGATCTCTTCACGAGAGTTTGAATGCATCTGTACGATACGGCCAAGTCGCTCACGCTTACTTTTAACTGGGTTGTATACCGCGTCACCCTGTTTAACAGTACCAGAGTAAACGCGGAAAAAGGTTAAAGTACCAACAAACGGGTCTGTTGCAATTTTAAATGCAAGTGCAGCAAACGGCGCTTTATCATCAGCTGGACGTTCCTCTTCGGTACCATCTTCTAAGATACCTTGGATTTGTTTAACTTGTTCTGGTGAAGGCATGTATTCAACAACGCCGTCAAGCACAGCTTGAACACCTTTGTTTTTAAATGCGCTTCCACAAGTTACTGGAACAATCTCATTGGCTAATGTGCGTTGGCGTAAAGCATTTTTAATTTCTGCTTCACTTAACTCTTCACCTTCTAAGTATTTGTCCATTAGTTCTTCTGAGGCTTCAGCAGCGCTTTCAACTAAATGAGAGCGCCATTCTTCAGCTGACTCAAGAAGATCTGCCGGTATTGCCTCATATGTGAAAGTCATACCCTGGTCCGCTTCGTTCCAGTTAATCACTTTCATTTTTATAAGGTCAATAACACCTTTAAAGTCGTCCTCAGCGCCTACTGGCAACTGAATTGGAACAGGCGTTGCTCCAAGACGAGATTTCACCTGGCTAACAACAGCTAAAAAGTCAGCGCCCGTGCGATCCATTTTATTTACGAAGATCATTCTCGGAACTTCGTATTTGTTCGCTTGACGCCAAACTGTTTCAGTTTGCGGCTGTACACCAGAAGAAGCACAAAGCACAACTACCGCACCATCAAGTACACGTAAAGAACGCTCTACTTCGATAGTGAAATCTACGTGTCCTGGAGTATCAATAATATTGATACGATGGGCGTCAAATTGAGCGTCCATCCCTTTCCAAAAACACGTTGTTGCAGCAGAAGTGATTGTGATGCCACGCTCTTGTTCCTGCTCCATCCAGTCCATAGTTGCAGCGCCATCATGTACTTCACCGATCTTATGAGAAAGACCTGTGTAGAACAGAACACGTTCTGTTGTGGTGGTTTTGCCTGCATCTACGTGAGCTACTATGCCGATATTACGGTAGCGCTCAAGTGGAGTTGTACGTGCCATATGATCCTCTTAAAGGTTAAGGACAGATTACCAACGGTAATGAGCGAATGCTTTATTCGCTTCAGCCATACGGTGAACGTCTTCACGTTTCTTAACCGCAGTGCCTTTATTATCAGCAGCGTCAACGATTTCTTGAGCTAAACGTAAGCCCATAGATTTTTCGCCACGCTTACGTGCAGCGTCTACTAACCAACGCATACCTAATGCGTTGCGACGAACTGGACGTACTTCAACTGGTACTTGATAAGTTGAACCACCAACACGGCGAGATTTAACCTCAACCTGTGGACGGATGTTATCAAGTGCAGATTCAAAGATTTCTAGGTGCGACTTGCCTGATTTCTCAGCAGCCACGTCTAGCGCACCATAAACAATTTTTTCAGCAGTAGATTTCTTGCCGTCTAACATTACGATGTTAACGAATTTAGCAAGAAGTTCCGATCCGAACTTAGGATCTGGAAGAATTTTACGTTGACCTATTACGCGTCTTCTAGGCATTTTGTATCTCCGGTTTATTCAGGTTTGCTCTTTCGAGTCAATCACCCAAAACAATAATTAATGATATTTAGTGCTTGGCCTTACTAACGGAATACAATTACCCTTTAGGGCGTTTTGCACCGTATTTAGAACGAGCTTGACGACGGTCGCTAACGCCTGCACAGTCAAGTGCACCACGTACAGTGTGAAAACGCACACCTGGTAAATCTTTAACACGACCACCACGGATTAGGATTACACTGTGCTCTTGAAGGTTATGACCTTCACCACCGATGTAAGATGTTACTTCGAAACCGTTAGTTAAACGTACACGAGCTACTTTACGTAACGCTGAGTTTGGTTTCTTAGGTGTAGTTGTATATACACGAGTACATACACCGCGCTTTTGCGGACACGCTTTTAGTGCAGCTGAGTTACTTTTCGTAACCTTGCTACGGCGTGGCTTACGCACTAGCTGGTTAATAGTTGCCATTTAAATAGCTCCTGAAATTAAAATTACTACTGAAAAAAATAAAAAAATCCGCCCTTTATTACTTGCCTGCAATTAGCACACAAGTAAATGGGTGGCGGAATTTTAATGAGCAAAGTTTAACCTGTCAACCTAAACTAATCGTAAGACAGCACTTAACTGCCTTACGATCTCTTAATGCATTGATTAAGAACAGTTTATTGATTTCCAGACAAATCAGCATTTAGTGCATCAGTTAGTGCTTGAGTTGCCTCTTCAGCGCTTACTGTTTGCTCTTCTACTACTTCTTTGCTTTGTTTACGGCGAGCCATACGATCTTGATGATACGCAAAACCGGTACCGGCTGGGATCAAACGACCCACAATTACGTTTTCTTTCAGACCGCGAAGCTCATCGCTCTTACCATTCACTGCTGCATCTGTAAGAACACGTGTTGTTTCTTGGAAAGACGCTGCAGAGATGAAAGATTCTGTCGCTAGTGATGCTTTCGTGATACCCATAAGTTGTATTTCAAACTTCGCTGGGATTTTACCTTGTTTTTCAAGGTCACGATTAGCGATATTAACGCGAGCTACTTCAATTTGCTCACCCGCTAAGAACTCAGTATCACCACCGTGTATAATTGTACATTTACGAATCATCTGACGGATAATTGTTTCAATGTGCTTGTCATTGATCTTAACGCCTTGCAAACGGTAAACCTCTTGCACTTCGTTAACGATGTAGTTAGCAACATGAGTCACACCACGTAAGCGTAAGATGTCATGTGGTGATTCAGGACCATCGGCGATTACTTCACCTTTAGACACTTGCTCACCTTCAAACACGTTAAGTTGACGCCACTTAGGAATCATTTCTTCGTAATGATCGCCTTCTGGTGGAGTAATAACTAAACGCTTCTTACCTTTAGTTTCTTTACCGAAGCTAATAGTACCTGTGATCTCAGCTAAGATAGCTGGCTCTTTAGGTTTACGCGCTTCAAATAAGTCGGCTACGCGTGGTAGACCACCCGTGATATCACGAGTTTTCGAACCTTCTTGTGGAATACGTGCTAACACGTCACCAGGGTTTGCAGTCGCACCATCTGTCACTTCAATAGTAGTGAATGAAGGTAAACGTGTTTCTTGCAGACCGCGCTCTTCACTTTCGATGATAAGCTTAGGTTCTTTAGCATTGGCTTTAGCAAGGTCTTTAACAACAATACGAGTTAAACCGGTTAGTTCATCGGTTTGTGTCTCTGTATTTGAGTCATCGATATCGCTGAACGATACTTTCGATTTGTGCTCAAGAACGATTGGGTGACTATGCGGGTCCCAAGTAGCAACAATGTCGTTACCTTGAACTTCAGCATTGTCTTGCACTGTTAATACCGCACCGTAAGGTACTTTATAACGCTCTTTCTCACGGCCATGACTATCGATGATAGTGATTTCCGTTGAACGAGAAGTAATAACAATCTTACCGTCTGTGTTTAACACATACTTAGCATTGTGAAGTTTTAATGTACCGTTAGTTTTAACTTGTACATTATTTTCAGCTGACGCTCTTGATGCTGCACCACCGATGTGGAAGGTACGCATCGTAAGCTGTGTACCCGGCTCACCGATTGACTGCGCCGCGATAACACCTACAGATTCACCCGCGTTGATGATATGACCACGTGCAAGGTCACGACCATAACACTTAGCACATACACCAAAGTCGTTATCACATGTAATAACTGAGCGCACGCGAACTTCATCTACTGAGTGCTCTTCTAAAAGGTCACACAGTTTTTCGTCAAGCATGATATTACGTTCTACAAGCACTGTGTTAGTACCTGGAATAACGATATCTTCAGCAACAACACGACCAAGAACACGTTCACGAAGTGCTTCTACAACATCACCACCTTCAATAAGCGGTTTCATTGTTAAGCCATCTTCTGTGCCACAGTCGTCTTCGTTGATTACCAAATCTTGCGCAACGTCTACTAAACGACGCGTTAGGTAACCCGAGTTCGCAGTTTTCAGTGCTGTATCGGCTAGACCTTTACGCGCACCGTGCGTTGAGATGAAGTACTGAAGTACGTTTAGACCTTCACGGAAGTTAGCCGTGATTGGTGTCTCGATGATTGAACCATCTGGACGTGCCATTAGACCACGCATACCTGCTAGCTGACGGATCTGAGCGGCACTACCACGAGCACCTGAGTCTGCCATCATAAACACTGAGTTAAATGACGGTTGCTCTACTTCTTCACCTTTCGCGTTGATAACGGTGTCTTTCGACAAGTTAGCCATCATCTCACGTGATAAGTTTTCATTTACACGTGACCAGATATCGATAACTTTGTTGTACTTCTCACCAGCCGTTACAAGACCTGATTGGAATTGTTGGTTGATTTCAGTTACTTCAGCTTCCGCTGATTCAATGATCTGCGCTTTAACCGGTGGGATAACTAAGTCATCGATACCGATAGATACACCAGACTTCATTGCGTAATGGAAACCGGTGTACATAACTTGGTCAGCAAACACAACGGTGTCTTTAAGGCCTAAGCGACGGTAACATTCATTCAACAAGCTAGAAATCTGCTTTTTACCTAGTGGCTGGTTGATTGACTCAAACGGCATACCAGTTGGTAAAATTAGAGACAGAATTGCACGACCTACGGTTGTTTCGATGACCGTTGTAGTATCTTCTACTACACCGTGTTCGTTAGCAACTGACTGGCTAATACGTACTTTCACAATAGCGTGAAGGTCTGCATTACCACTGCGGTATGCCTTTTCTGCTTCTTTAGGATCTTTAAATATTGCGCCTTCGCCTTTTGCGTTGATGCAATCACGGGTCATGTAGTAAAGACCCAATACAACATCCTGTGAAGGAACGATGATTGGCTCACCATTCGCAGGAGATAGAATGTTGTTTGTAGACATCATCAATGCACGTGCTTCAAGCTGTGCTTCGATTGTTAACGGTACGTGTACCGCCATTTGGTCACCATCGAAATCGGCGTTGTACGCCGCACATACTAATGGATGCAAATGAATCGCTTTACCTTCAATAAGCACAGGCTCAAACGCTTGGATACCCAAACGGTGAAGTGTTGGTGCACGGTTAAGTAATACTGGATGTTCACGAATTACTTCGTCTAATACATCCCATACTTCCGCAACTTCACGCTCTACCATTTTCTTAGCAGCTTTAATTGTCGTAGCCATGCCGCGACGCTCTAATTTGCCATAGATAAACGGTTTGAATAACTCAAGTGCCATCTTCTTAGGAAGACCACATTGGTGAAGCTTAAGCGTAGGACCTACTGTGATTACAGAACGGCCAGAGTAATCTACACGCTTACCAAGTAAGTTCTGACGGAAACGACCTTGCTTCCCCTTGATCATATCAGCAAGAGATTTAAGCGGACGCTTGTTAGAACCTGTAATTGCACGACCACGACGACCGTTATCAAGTAGCGCATCTACCGCTTCTTGTAACATACGTTTTTCGTTGCGTACGATAATATCTGGTGCAGCTAAATCTAATAGACGCTTAAGACGGTTATTACGGTTAATAACACGACGGTAAAGGTCATTTAGATCAGATGTTGCAAAACGACCACCGTCTAGTGGTACTAATGGGCGTAGATCAGGTGGCAATACTGGAAGTACTGTCATGATCATCCACTCAGGGTTATTACCTGATTGGTGGAACGATTCCATTAACTTAAGACGTTTAGTGATTTTTTTACGCTTAGTTTCAGAGTTAATTGTTGGTAACTCTTCACGCATCTCAGCAATTAATTGGCCAAGATCAAGTTCACGAAGCAAGTCTAAAACTGCTTCAGCACCCATCTTCGCTTCAAACTCATCACCGTGCTCTTCTAATGCATCTAGGTATTCTTCTTCACCTAGTAACTGACCACGCTCAAGCGTTGTCATACCTGGCTCAGTTACTACGAATGATTCGAAGTAAAGAACACGTTCAATATCACGAAGCGTCATATCTAGCATTAAGCCGATACGTGACGGTAATGATTTTAAAAACCATATATGTGCTACTGGGCTCGCAAGGTCAATATGACCCATACGATCACGACGCACTTTGGTCAGTGTAACTTCAACGCCACACTTCTCACAGATCACACCACGGTGTTTAAGGCGTTTATATTTACCACATAAACACTCATAATCTTTCACTGGGCCGAAAATACGGGCACAGAATAAGCCATCGCGCTCAGGCTTGAAAGTACGGTAGTTAATAGTCTCAGGTTTCTTTACTTCACCGTATGACCATGAACGAACCATGTCTGGTGAAGCAAGACCAATGCGAATTGCATCGAATTCTTCGGTCTTATTTTGTTGCTTCAGAAACTTAAGTAAGTCTTTCACCTTAGCTCTCCTGTCGGAGTTAATCTTGAGGACGGGTAATCTCGTCCCTACATTCTATTCAGCCGTAACAGATGCTGCAGCGTTAACTGCAGCATCTAATTGGCTTAATTTTCTTCCAACTCGATGTTGATACCCAGTGAGCGGATTTCTTTCAACAATACGTTGAACGATTCTGGCATACCTGGTTCCATCTTGTGGTTACCATCAACGATGTTTTTATACATCTTAGTACGACCATTCACGTCATCCGACTTCACTGTTAGCATTTCTTGTAGAGTGTAAGCAGCACCGTAAGCTTCAAGCGCCCATACTTCCATCTCACCAAAACGCTGGCCACCGAACTGTGCTTTACCACCCAGCGGCTGCTGAGTAACAAGGCTGTAAGAACCAGTAGAACGCGCGTGCATCTTATCATCAACCAAGTGGTTAAGTTTAAGCATGTACATGTAACCAACGGTTACTTGACGTTCAAACTGATCGCCAGTACGGCCATCATAAAGTGTAACCTGACCACTTCTAGGGTATCCACCAAGCTCTAGCATGTCTTTGATTTCGCTTTCTTTAGCGCCATCAAATGCAGGAGTAGCGATTGGTAAACCACCTTTTAAGTTTTCAGCTAGGCGACGAATTTCGTCATCAGAGAAACTTGCAATGTCTACAACTTGGCGAGATTCACCAATTTCGTAAGCTTGCTTGATGAATTCACGTAGCTCATGAAGCTCACGTTGCTCTTTCATCATTTCTTCTAAACGCTCACCGATACCACGTGCAGCAAGACCCATATGTGTTTCAAGGATCTGACCGATGTTCATACGCGATGGTACACCTAGTGGATTTAGTACGATATCTACCGTACGACCTTTGTCATCGTATGGCATATCTTCTACTGGTACGATAGTCGAGATAACACCTTTGTTACCATGACGACCCGCCATCTTATCACCCGGTTGGATACGACGTTTAACAGCTAGGTATACTTTAACAATTTTAAGTACGCCTGGTGCTAAGTCATCACCTTGAGTAATTTTACGACGTTTGTTTTCAAACTTCTTATCGTATTCAGCTTTAAGTTCATCGTACTGTGCAGCTAGTTGCTCAAGTTCAGCTTGCTTATCTTCTTCAGCAAGGCTTTGAGTTAATAGTTTTTCAGCATTTAATGACACTAAGTTGTTTTCATCAAAGCCAGCAGCTACAAGTAGCTTGCGAGCGCGTTCTAAAACGCCAGCTTCAAGAATACGGAACTCTTCGTTGAAGTCTTTCTTCGCTTCGCGAAGCTGCATGTCTTCAACTTCTAACGCACGCTTATCTTTTTCAACACCATCACGGGTGAAAACTTGCACGTCAATTACGGTACCAGTTACAGAATTTGGTACACGTAAAGAGCTGTCTTTAACGTCAGATGCTTTTTCGCCGAAGATAGCACGCAGTAGCTTCTCTTCAGGTGTAAGCTGTGTTTCGCCTTTCGGAGTCACTTTACCTACTAGGATATCGCCGCCTTTAACTTCAGCACCAATATAAACAACGCCTGATTCATCAAGCTTGCCTAGTGCAGATTCACCCACATTCGGGATATCTGCAGTGATCTCTTCTGGACCTAATTTAGTATCACGGGCAACACACTGTAGTTCTTGAATGTGGATAGTCGTAAGACGATCTTCTTCAACTACGCGCTCTGATAGTAAGATTGAATCCTCGAAGTTGTAACCGTTCCATGGCATAAATGCCACGCGAAGATTTTGACCAAGGGCTAAGTCACCTAAGTCAGTCGAAGGACCATCTGCTAACACGTCACCACGAGTAACCGGTTCACCAACCATGCACGTTGGTTTTTGGTTAATACATGTATTTTGGTTAGAACGTGTGTATTTGGTTAAGTTGTAGATGTCGATGCCCGCTTCACCAGGGATGCGTTCTTCTTCATGTACGTTTACAACGATGCGACTCGCATCGGCATACATTACTTCACCACCACGTTTTGCAACAATCGTTACACCAGAGTCTTTCGCTAGTGTTAACTCAATACCTGTACCTACTAACGGTTTATCCGCTTTCAATGTTGGTACTGCTTGACGTTGCATGTTTGAACCCATCAATGCGCGGTTAGCATCATCGTGTTCTAGGAACGGGATAAGTGCTGCTGCTACAGAGATCACCTGTTGTGGTGATACATCCATATATTGCTGGTCCATGCGACCCATAAAGGTTGATTCACCTTTGTGACGACATGGAATAAGTTCATCTACAAACTCATTGGTTTCAGTTAAGTTTGAGTTCGCCTGTGCGATAACAAACTGACCTTCTTCAATGGCTGATAAGTAATCAACTTCATCAGTTACTACACCGTCTACCACTTTACGGTAAGGTGTTTCTAAGAAACCATAGTCATTTGTACGTGCGTACGTAGACAATGAGTTAATTAGACCGATGTTTGGACCCTCTGGCGTCTCGATTGGACATACGCGACCGTAGTGAGTTACGTGAACGTCACGTACTTCAAAGCCAGCGCGCTCACGAGTTAGACCGCCCGGACCTAATGCAGAAATACGACGTTTATGCGTAACTTCTGATAGCGGGTTATTTTGGTCCATAAACTGTGATAACTGAGACGAGCCGAAGAACTCTTTAACCGCTGCCGAAATAGGCTTAGCGTTAATAAGATCTTGTGGCATTATCGCGTCAAGGTCACCTAAGCTTAAACGCTCACGTACAGCACGTTCTACACGTACTAGACCAACACGGAATTGGTTCTCAGCCATTTCGCCAACACTACGTATACGACGGTTGCCTAAGTGGTCGATATCATCAACATCGCCTTGACCGTTACGAATAGCAATTAATACCTTCATAACAGACACGATGTCTTCTTTGCTTAATGTGCCTGGGCCTGTGTCAGAATCGTAACCAACACGGCTATTAAACTTCATACGACCAACAGTTGAAAGGTCGTAACGTTCTTCAGAGAAGAACAAGTTTTGGAATAAGGCTTCAGCCGCGTCTTTCGTCGGTGGCTCGCCTGGGCGCATCATGCGATAAATTTCTACTAGTGCTTCTAAACGGTTGCTTGAAGAGTCAATGTTCAATGTATTTGACATGTAAGCACCGCTGTCCACTTCATTAATATACAATGTATCAATGGTAGTGTGACCGGCTTTAACTAATTCAGCCATAAGCTCAAGAGTTAATTCATCATTCGCATTTGCAATAACTTCACCCGTTGATTCATCAACGTAGTTTTTAGAAATAATACGGCCAATGATGTACTCATGAGGTACTTCTAACTGAGTAATGCCTTTTTTCTCGATACTCTTGATGTGACGAGCCGTAACACGACGCCCACTTTCAACAAGTACTTCACCGTCTTCGCCTTTGATATCAAAAGCGGCAGTTTCACCACGTAAACGCGAAGGTACAAGTTCCATAAGAACTTTACCGTCAGCTACTTCAAACGCAGTTGTATCGAAGAAGATATCTAGGATTTCTTCACTAGAGTACTCAAGTGCACGTAATATGATAGACGCCGGTAATTTACGACGACGGTCAATACGTACATATAAGTTATCTTTTGCATCAAATTCGAAGTCTAACCATGAACCACGGTAAGGAATAACGCGTGCGTTATATAATACTTTACCTGATGAATGAGTTTTACCGCGGTCGTTATCAAAGAATACACCAGGGCTACGGTGTAGCTGAGAAACGATAACACGCTCTGTACCATTGATTACAAAGGTACCGGTATCGGTCATGAGCGGAATTTCGCCCATGTAAACTTCTTGCTCTTTAATGTCTTTAACTGTGCCTGGAGCTTCTTTGTCCATAACAACAAGACGCAGTTTCACGCGAAGTGGAGCAGAATAAGTCACACCGCGAATTTGACATTCTTTTACATCGAAAACTGGCTCACCAATACGGTAACTTACGTATTGAAGCTCAGAATTTCCCGAGTAGCTTTTTATAGGGAACACAGAACGGAAGGCAGCTTCCAAACCATGATCGCCATCAGCGTCCGGCACTAAGAATTTTTTAAACGATTCTAACTGTGTAGACAGTAAAAAAGGTATATCCAAAACTTGTGGACGTTTACCAAAATCCTTACGGATACGTTTCTTTTCAGAATAAGAGTAAGCCATGGGGTTCCTCAGCTTGCTGATCTTTGACCCGACCTGTTCTTGTAAGAACAGACTTAACTGGCAGCTATGCCAAGATTTACAACATTTTATTGTTGTTCTAATTAAATCCCTTCTCAACACTAGCAAACTATAAAGCGTTGAAAGTAAAGAAATAATTAGATTTTATTTGCGCTATAAGAGTGCATCACTCCATAGCGCAAAAAGGCCGGTGATTAAATAATCACCAGCCCTTGCCTGATTTCTCAGGCAGCGAACTTAGCGTAAGCTAAATTACTTAACCTCAACTTCAGCACCAGCTTCAGTAAGGTCTTTTGCAAGTGCTTCAGCTTCTTCTTTAGATACACCTTCTTTAACAGGTGTAGGAGCAGCTTCAACAAGTGCTTTAGCTTCTTTAAGGCCAAGGCCTGTAGCGCTACGAACAGCTTTGATTGCAGCAACCTTGTTAGCGCCAGCGCCAGTAAGGATTACGTCAAATTCTGTTTTCTCTTCAGCAGCTTCAGCAGCAGGACCTGCTACCATAGCAGCTGCAGCAGTTACGCCGAATTTTTCTTCCATTGCTTCAACAAGAGCAACAACGTCCATTACTGACATTTCAGCAATTGCGTCAAGGATTTGGTCTTTAGATACAGACATTACAAATTTCCTAATAATTAACGGACTCTAGGTCCAAATAAATTTTACACCGAAAGGATTAAACAACTTAAAATTAAGCAGCTTGCTCTTCTTTCTGTACACGTACTGCTTCAATTGTTTTACACAATTTGCCAGCAGACGCTTCTTTCATAGCACTCATTAAGCGTGCAACAGCTTCGTCGTATGTAGGTAGAGTTGCAAGCATAGCTGCATCTACTACGTTACCTTCAAAAGCGGCCGTTTTAAGCTCAAATTTCTCATTCTTTTTCGCGAAATCTGAAAAGATACGCGCAGCAGCACCAGGGTGCTCTGATGAGAAAGCGATTAAGCTTGGACCAACAAATGAATCAGAAAGACACTCAAAATCTGTTCCTTCAAGAGCACGTTTTGCTAAAGTGTTACGAACAACTTTCATCCATACACCAGCTTCACGAGCTTCTTTACGAAGGGCAGTGATTGCGCCAACTGTTACACCACGAGAATCTGCAACAACTGCAGATAGAGCACCATTGGCTGCTTCGTTGACTTCAGCAACTATTGCTTTTTTGCCTTGAAGATTTAAAGCCATGGGTGTTACTCCTGGTTTAATGGGGTTACCGACAATCGGTTTCCCCTGTTCTACTCTTCCCTACCAAACAAAGGTAGAGATGCTTTTTACGGCGAGAGCCAGAAGGATTAGGAAAAATCTATCTGGGGTCTACACCGTCTACGTAGGTAAAATTAAGGCCTAAGCCGCCTACGGTCTTGGACGGAAGCCCAATTTATCGCTTTGCCAAAGGCGCACCGAAATTATGGACTTCAACCCGAATTCTTTACTTTGCTAATTAATAAATTAATCAACAAAATGGCGCGAAATTATAGTACAAATTTCGTGCCATGTAAACACTAAATTAAGCAACTACTGTGTTTAAAGTAGCTTGGTCAACAGAAACACCTGCGCCCATTGTTGTAGAGATAGTTACTTTTTTCAAGTAAACACCTTTAGCTTGAGAAGGTTTAGCCTTCTTAAGTGCAACAATTAGAGCTTCAAGGTTTTGTTGAAGTTGCTCAGCTGTGAAATCAACCTTACCAATAGTAGTGTGGATGATACCATTTTTGTCATTGCGGTAACGCACTTGACCAGCTTTCGCATTTTTAACTGCTTCTGCAACGTTAGGTGTTACAGTACCAGTTTTAGGGTTTGGCATTAGACCACGTGGACCTAAAATTTGACCTAGTTGACCAACAACACGCATAGCGTCTGGAGATGCAACAACAACGTCAAAATCCATCTCGCCTTTTTTAACTAGCTCAGCAAGATCTTCCATACCAACTAATTCAGCACCGGCTTCTTTCGCAGCTTCTGCGTTAGCGCCTTGTGTGAATACTGCAACGCGAACGTCACGACCAGTACCGTTAGGTAGTACAGTTGCACCACGAACGTTTTGATCAGATTTACGAGCATCGATACCAAGGTTAACAGCAACGTCAACACTTTCTACGAATTTAGCTGTTGCTAACTCTTTTAAAAGAGCAACTGCTTCATTGATTTCGTAATCTTTAGTTACTTCCACTTTTTCGCGGATAGTACGCATACGTTTAGTTAATTTAGCCATTTCTTAGTCCTCTACGTTCAAGCCCATCGCACGCGCAGAACCTGCGATAGTGCGAACCGCTGCGTCCATATCGGCAGCTGTAAGGTCAGTTCGTTTTGTCTCAACAATCTCTTCAAGTTGAGCACGAGTTACTGTGCCTACTTTATCAGTGTTAGGACGGCCTGAGCCTGACTTGATACCAGCAGCTTTCTTAAGTAAGTAAGCAGCAGGTGGCGTTTTCATGTCGAACGTAAATGAACGGTCACCGTAAACAGAGATCACTACAGGAACTGGAGCGCCTTTTTCGATAGATTCTGTACGTGCGTTGAACGCTTTACAGAATTCCATGATGTTTACACCGTGTTGACCTAGTGCAGGACCTACTGGAGGACTAGGGTTAGCCATACCAGCGGCAACTTGTAGCTTGATTAGAGCTTCAACTTTTTTAGCCATTATAAATACCTCATTTGGTGGGTCTTAGCCTTGTGCGCGCGAGGACGCGTACTCTAACGGCTTCCCAGTTTAAAAATTGGTTTCGTACTTTTTGTATAGTAAAAATAAATTTTTACCTTAATACAAAAAGGCCGCTGATTATAAGTTAATCAGCGGCCTTTTTCAAGCTTCGTGCCAAAATTTATAAAAACTCTAGCGAAGCTTTTTTAATCAATTACTTATCTTGTTCAACTTGACCAAACTCAAGTTCAACTGGCGTAGAACGACCAAAAATAAGTACAGATACTTTTACGCGGCTTTTTTCGTAGTCAACTTCTTCAACCACACCACTAAAGTCGGCAAATGGGCCATCAGTAACACGAACAACTTCACCTGGTTCAAATAATGTAGCAGGTTTAGGTGCTTCAGCATTTTCTTGTAAACGGTTAAGAATACGGTCAGCTTCTTTAGAGCTAATTGGCGCTGGACGGTCAGATGTACCACCAATGAAGCCCATTACACGCTCTGTGCTGTTCACTAAGTGCCAGCTAGCGTCATTCATATCCATTTGTACTAATACGTAACCTGGGAAGAATTTACGCTCAGATTTACGCTTTTGGCCAGCGCGCATCTCAACAACTTCTTCAGTTGGTACTAATATTTCACCAAAGCTCTCTTCAAGACCTTCAATTTTAATGTGTTCAGTTAACGTTTGAGCTACACGCTTTTCATAACCAGAAAATGCTTGTACTACGTACCAACGTAATTTAATTTCTTTGTTCTCATCCGACATGGGATCAGATCTCCAATCCAGTTAAAAAGCCAACAGCGCGGAATAAAATGCCATCTAATCCCCAAAGGATAAGTGCCATAATCACGGTTGCAACCATTACAATTAATGTCGTGTGGGTAGTTTCTTGACGCGTTGGCCAAATAACTTTGCGTACTTCAATACGAGCTTCTTTAGCAAAAGCAAGGAAGGTACGTCCCTTAAAAGTTTGTGAGGCAATGGCTAATCCGGCCGCTATTGCAACCACAACGCCGATAGCACGTAGTAATACAGACTGATCTGCATACACATGGTTACCAACAACTGCGCCTGCAAGTAGCGCGATTGCTACTAACCACTTTACTGACTCCATCCCACTTGATGGTGTTTCTACATTCGTGCTCATAATATTATTACCTTAACTACAGACACAACAACCCTACGCGTCGGCAGGGTTAATCCATTAAAATCTAAACTTAAAAACAGACTTATTTAAACCGATTTTTAACCCCAGACTTACTCATATTAGTGAGTAAAGTGGCAGGGGCGGAGAGATTCGAACTCCCAACCGTCGGTTTTGGAGACCGCTGTTCTACCAATTGGAACTACGCCCCTGCAAAGTGGATGCCTATTATACTTACGCAAATCATTTACACAAGCCTAAAAGATACACGCAATGCAAAATCTCGATAAACAATTAAGTCCTTAATAATAAAAAGGCTTAATTAGCCCCTTTAACGAGTGGCACGCCATTATTACCCACAGGAATATAAACCGTTGTATGGTTTGGCGACTCTGCCATTTTTATTTGCGCATTTATGGCTTCATGTTGTAAATAATTAGCCGTAAGCGTAGCGTTAATAATTTTTTGTGCCTGCGCAATCCCCTTCGCTTCTTCGACGCGTATTTCTGCATCTTTTCGCGCAATTTCTTTTTGTGTTTCTTTTTCGGCGAGCAATTGTTGCGCAGCAAGCTTTTTCTCAACCGCATTAGCAACAATGTCAGGATAGTTAATATTACCTACAACCACATTGGCAAGCTTAAAGGGGGTGGTTGATAAATAATTTTGCAAACGCAGTGTGACCTCTAGTGCTATTTTTTCGCGGTTTGTTTTAAGTTCACCACTGTCGTACTTTTGCACGGTATCTCTTACGTAAGTTCTAAACGTTTCACGCACAAAACGTTTGTACCAATTTTCTGCACCATATTGTTCAACAACGGTTTGCACTGAGCCACTTTGAATGGCAATAACAGCGTGAAAATCAAATTTAATGTTCAAATCATCATTAGCTAATATTCTAAATGTTTCGGTGTACGTATTAGGCCGCATATCTATGTTCACCACTTCATTACGCAACAGTGACATACCATAATTAGCAGGCCCTATCATGGTACCTTGGTAACCACCTTCGCCAAATACCCGTGGTTTTTCGTAAACATAACCTTCTTCGCCTGCGGGAGTACTCGGGTTAGTACACGCGGTTAAACCAAATCCAATTACACCGACAACAAAGGCACCTTTAATTAAATTATTAACCAAACTTTGCATCCCTGAATTTCTTGTTCTCATTATTTATCCTTTATTATTTTTCTAATTCTTTATATACATCGCTTAATAGGCTTGAAGCACCAAACCTAAATGTGCTGGCTTGTAGGTAGTCATCGCTCATTATTGAACGGGCTAGTGCTAAATATTCACTGGCATCAGCCACCGTTTTAACACCACCTGCCGCTTTAAAACCCACTCGCTTGCCTGAATTTTTAATGGTGGTTAACATCACCTTAGTTGACTCAAGCGTCGCATTTATAGCGACTTTGCCGGTACTGGTTTTTACAAAATCAGCACCGCCTTTAATGGCCAGTTCGGTCGCTTGGGCAATCAACGCCTCAGTTTTTAGCTCACCGCTTTCTATAATTACTTTTAGCTGAGCTTTGGTACCGCATGCTTTTTTACTTTCAATTACGTAGTTAAGCGCGGTTTGCGTATCCCCTGCAGTTAATTTTTTATAGGGGATAACAAGGTCGATTTCATCGGCACCGCGTTCAATGGCTATGAGAGTTTCGTTAATTACATCGCTTAATGGGGCATCACCTGTCGGAAAGTTAGTCACCGTTGCGACTTTAACGTGGCTAAGCTCTCGTGCAGCAAGCGCTATTTTTGCATCGTCAACAAAATCGCTATATACACATACTGCCGCCGGTGTGCCTAATGTTGGCCTAATGCTATTGATCAAAGTTTGAATGTCTTTTGTAGTGTCGCAGGTGTTTAAGCTAGTTAAATCCATAAGCTTTGCCGCGAGTAATGCGTCTTGTTGTTTTGTCATACGAACTCCCTTGCCCTACTTGGGTCAAATTAATATGCTTTATATTAACAAATTAAAAAAAACTCGCTATAGCTCATAACCAAACACTCTAAGCTTATTATTTTACTTGTAACTGGTCGCAATCCCTTGTTAACTCAGCCTTAGGCTTAAAACCGCCACCCAATATAACTTTTGGTTATATCAACTTGGTTTTAATTATTTTTTACTTACACATAGCCGCTATATTCTTCGCAACAGATTAGAGCGTTTTTATAAAATTGTTTAGGGGTGTTACAAACGTGCAATATTTACCTATCTTTACCAAACTCGACAACAAACCTGTATTGGTTGTTGGCGGTGGAGAGGTCGCATTACGCAAGTGCCGCGCGTTTTTAAAAGCCCGTGCAGATGTCACCTTGGTGGCACCTTGGTTTTGTGACGAGTTAAAAGAACATGCACAACACAACGAAGTCACCCTAATAGATGCTTACTTTGACGAGTCGCACCTAAACGGAAAAATGCTGGTTATTGCTGCAACCGACCGAGACGAAGTGAACAACACAGTGTTTGAGCTTGCCAATGCACGCAATGTGTTTGTAAACGTGGTTGATGACCAACCTAAATGCACATTTATATTCCCTTCAATTGTTGACCGTAACCCTATTACAATTGCGATTTCGAGTGCAGGCACAGCTCCTGTACTGGCACGCCGTTTACGCGAAAAGTTAGAAACATTAATACCACAACATATTGGCCCACTTGCCACACTGGTGGGTGGCTTTAGAGATAAAGTAAAACAGCGCTTTAAGCACTTTTCAGACCGCCGCCAATTTTGGGAAGGCGTGTTCGACTCATCGGTTGTAAGTAAAGTACAAACCGGCGACACCCAAGGCGCAGAGCAACAACTTGAACAAATGCTAGATGCAAAAGCCGAGCCCGAAGGCGAAGTTTATGTGGTAGGTGCCGGCCCTGGCGACCCAGAACTTTTAACCCTTAAAGCGCTTCAACTTATGCAACAGGCCGATGTCGTTGTATATGACTTTTTAGTGTCTGACGAAATTATGGAGCTGGTTCGCCGTGATGCCGACCTAATTTGTGTAGGTAAACGCTTAGGCGATCACAGTGTTGTTCAAGAAGATACTAACCAAATGTTGGTTGACCTCGCTAAACAAGGTAAAAAAGTGTGCCGAATTAAAGGGGGCGATCCCTTTATTTATGGCCGCGGCGGTGAAGAAGTTCAAGTATTGGCTGCCAACAACGTAAATTACCAAATAGTACCGGGAATTACAGCTGCAGCAGGGTGTAGCGCGTATGCAGGTATTCCGCTTACGCATCGCGATCATGCTCAGGCTATTCAATTTGTAACTGGGCATTGTAAAAAAGACGGCCAAGAACTTGATTGGCAATCGCTCGCTAAGCCAAATCAAACGCTTGCTATATACATGGGCGTTATTAAGTCACCGCACATTCAAGCTGAGCTATTGCAACATGGCCGTAAAGCCGACACGCCAGTTGCCGTAATCGAAAATGGTACGCGCAAAAATCAACGTGTAGTAACAGGCCAATTAGATGACCTTGCCGATTTAATTGAACGCAACAGCATTGTATCGCCAGCATTACTTATTATTGGTGAAGTAGCCGCCTTGCACTCGCAACTTGCATGGTTTGGGCAAAACAACCAAACAAGTAGCTATGCGCAACCGTTAACCGATATAGCAAATTAGTAACCAAATTTAACTTTATAACTTTTAATCATTTTAGTAGGACGACTAACAATGGCTTTAACTCATCTTCAGCAACTTGAAGCTGAAAGTATCAAAATCATGCGCGAAGTCGCCGCTGAGTTTGAGAACCCAGTAATGCTTTACTCAATTGGTAAAGACTCGTCGGTACTTTTGCATTTAGCGCGTAAAGCGTTTTACCCTGCAAAAATTCCGTTTCCGTTATTACACGTAGACACCGACTGGAAGTTTCGTGAAATGATTGAATTTCGCGACCGAATAGCAAAAGAGTACGACTTTGATCTACTGGTACACAAAAACCCAGAAGGCTTAGCAATGGGCGTTGGCCCCTTTACTCATGGCTCGGGTAAACATACCGACATAATGAAAACCCAAGGGTTAAAGCAAGCACTTAATAAATACGGTTTTGATGCCGCCTTTGGTGGCGCACGCCGTGATGAAGAAAAATCGCGTGCAAAAGAACGTGTGTACTCGTTCCGCGACAAACACCACCGTTGGGATCCAAAAAACCAGCGTCCAGAGCTTTGGAACACCTACAACAGCCAAGTAAACCCTGGCGAAAGCATTCGTGTATTCCCACTTTCTAACTGGACTGAGCTTGATATTTGGCAATACATTTATCAAGAAAACATCGAAATGGTACCACTTTACTTAGCTAAAGAGCGCCCAGTAGTTGAACGTGACGGCACACTCATTATGGTTGATGACGAACGCATGCCACTTGAAGAAGGCGAAGTACCACAAATGAAATCGGTCCGTTTTCGTACTTTAGGCTGTTACCCACTAACCGGTGCCGTTGAATCTACAGCCAGTACATTAACCGAAATTATTGAAGAAATGCTGCTATCTACGTCATCAGAACGCGAAGGCCGTGTGATTGACCATGACTCAGCAGGCTCAATGGAGAAGAAAAAACGTGAGGGGTATTTCTAATGTCTAGCCAAAATAACGATACATTTAACGAAGTAAAAGAAATAGGCATAGACGCCTACCTAGCACGCCAACAAGACAAAAGCTTATTACGTATGCTTACCTGTGGCAGCGTAGACGACGGTAAATCAACACTGATTGGCCGCCTGTTACACGACAGCCACCAAATTTATGAAGATCAGTTAGCTGCTCTTCACAAAGACAACGAAAAAGTAGGTAATGCAGGTGAAGATCTTGACCTTGCGCTACTCGTAGATGGCCTTCAAGCTGAACGCGAACAAGGCATTACCATTGACGTAGCGTACCGCTATTTTTCAACGGCTAAACGTAAATTTATTATTGCCGACACCCCTGGCCATGAGCAATACACACGCAACATGGTAACGGGTGCATCAACAAGCGATGTTGCCATTATTTTGGTTGATGCGCGTTACGGCGTGCAAGTACAAACCAAGCGCCATAGCTTTATTTGTGACTCGCTAGGTATTAAACAGTTTGTTGTAGCCATTAACAAAATGGATATTGTTGATTTTGACGAAACCGTATATGAACGCATTAAAGCCGATTACCTTAAATTTGCCGAACAGCTAAACGTATCAAACATTAAGTTTGTACCTATGTCGGCGCTTAAAGGCGATAACGTAGTAACGCGTTCTGCGCATACACCTTACTACACCGACAAGCCACTGCTTGAGCTTTTAGAAGACTCACCAGCAGCCGAGACCGATACTGGTTTTGAAGCACGTTTACCTGTGCAATATGTAATACGCCCTAACCTAAACTTTCGTGGTTTTCAGGGCACATTAGCATCGGGCAAACTACAAGTAGGCGACGCTGTAAAAGTATTACCGTCAGGTAAAACTTCAAGCATTAAAGAAATTGTCACCTTTAATGGCAACCTAGACACAGCAGAAGCAGGCCAAGCAATTACTATCACGCTAAATAGCGAAATAGATATTAGCCGCGGCGACGTAATCGTACCGGCAAGCTCAACCGCCGCCGTTACTAATCAGCTTCAAGCTAAAATTGTATGGATGCATGAGTCGCCATTAGTGTTAGGTAAAAACTACAACCTAAAACTAGGCAGTAAAAACACGTCAGCGGTAGTTAAAAAGATTGATCACACCATCGATGTGAACACGCTTGAACACGGCACAGCCGATTCACTGCAGCTAAACGAAATAGCAATTGTAACACTTGAACTAACCGAAACTATTTTGGCCGACGAGTACCACAATAACCACGAAACAGGCTCATTCATTCTAATCGATCGTTTGTCTAACCTAACGGTTGCAGCAGGTATGATTGAACACGTACTGCAAAGCGAGCAAAGCAAAGGCGAGTTTAGTGACTTTGAAGTTGAGTTTAATAGCTTAGTACGCAAGCACTTCCCGCATTGGCAAGCGCTTGATATTTCAAAACTGTAAGTTTATTAATGTCTGTTAGGAATAATAAAGCATGGTAGAGCAGCTCGTTTTAACAGGCATAATGCTTACCTTAGTCGGGTGCCTTTTTGGCACCCGCATTAATCCAGCATGGTTATTTGTAAGCGCCATTGGCACCAGCTACTTAGCGGGGCTAATTGACCTAGAAAGCATGCTCGTTAATTACGCAAATCCGTCACTTATTACATTAGTACTATTGGTATTAGTGTCGATTGCAATCGAAAAAACCACATTAATTCAAAAGCTATCCATGTCGTTATCTAAAGGTAGCTTAGTTAAGTCGGTAACAAAGCTGGGGCTTTCCAGCGCATTTTTATCGTCGTTTACTAATAACACGGCAGTTGTTGCCTCGCTTATTAGTGCAATAAAAGATAACCCCAATCATTCACCCTCAAAGCTATTATTACCGCTGTCGTACACGGCTATTTTAGGCGGCACCATTACCCTAATTGGTACTTCAACAAACCTAATAGTTAACGGTTTTGCGGTAGATGCCGGCATGCAGCCTTTGGGCTTTTTCGACTTTACCTTGGTAGGTTTGGGGGCGCTTAGTGTTGGCCTTATTACTATTTTGGTCATGCTTAAATACTTACCCGACAACGGCAAAAGCGATCAAGAAGTCGTTCCTTTTTACCTTGAAGGTAAAATACAAACAGGCTCTAAATTAATAGGCCGCACAGTAGAAGAAAACGGCCTACGCGATTTAAAAGACTTGTTCCTCGCTGAAATAATTCGGAATAACGAACGTATATGCGCAGTAACGCCTCAGCAAATTATCCAACAAAACGACGTACTATTGTTTGTGGGGGATATAAAGTCGGTGCCGCTATTAACCCGTTTTGATGGTTTAAAAGTAGTGCACGACAATCATGAAAAAGACATCGAACATTTAGTTGAAGTGGTCGTAAGCCAGTCGTCTAAATTTATAGGCAAAACAGTAAAAGAAATCCGTTTTCGCGAGCAGTTTCACGCCGCTGTTATTGCTATTCGCCGTGGGCACGACCGCCTTCAAGGCGGCCTTGGCCAAGTGCAATTACAAGCCGGCGATTCACTCATTTTGGCACCCGGTAAAAACTTTTACAGCCTGCCTAATTTAAAGCGCGAGTTTGTGTATATTTCAGGCCTTGATTTACAAACCCACCTTGCACCCAAACAATCTAACATTGTATTGCTCAGCTTTGTCGGTGTACTGGGTTTAAGTATTTTTGGGGTCGTGCCGTTAGTCAAAGGCTTATTGGTATTACTTATTGGCTTAATGCTCAGCGGCACCATAAAACTTAACGAAATAAAACGTCGCTTTCCGCTTGAGTTACTTGTTGTAGTAGGTAGCGCCATTGGCCTTGCAAAATTAATGATAGGCACAGGGCTTGCTGGGCAAATATCGAGTGCGCTATTTATGGTGCTTGGCGACTTTGGCCCTTACGGCGCATTTATAGCCATATTTTTAATGACCGTACTATTTACCGAACTGATTACCAATAATGCCGCCGCTGCGTTGTCGTTTCCGGTTGCGTATTCACTTGCCGTTGGCTTTAATGTAGACCCGCTCCCCTTTATTATGGCGGTTGCTTTTGGCGCATCGGCAAGTTTTATATCACCATTTGGGTATCAAACAAATTTAATGGTGTATAGCGCGGGTAATTATCGTTTAAAAGATTACATTGTTATGGGCTTGCCCCTTTCTATTATTTATTCAATCACGGTATTAACCCTGATCCCGCTAGTATTTCCGTTTTAATACTGGCGCAAACAGCATAAGAGACACATCACTATGGATGAAAATATAGTTTGGCATAACTACGCAACCACTAAAGCACAACGTAGCGAGCAAAAAAAACATAAGCCGGCTATTTTATGGTTTACCGGTTTTTCAGGCTCAGGTAAAAGCACCGTAGCCAACGCACTCGAAGCGGCGCTTAATCAGCAAGGTGTACACACTTACCTGCTCGATGGCGACAACGTACGCCACGGTTTATGCAAAGACCTAGGCTTTAGCGACGAAGACCGCATAGAAAACATTCGCCGCGTAGGCGAAACCGCAAAACTAATGACCGATGCAGGTTTATTAGTGCTTACTGCGTTTATATCGCCTTTTAGAGCTGAACGCGACATGGTGCGTAACTTAGTAGACGACGGTGAGTTTATTGAAGTATTTATAGATACCCCACTTGATGTATGTGAAAGCCGCGATCCAAAAGGGCTATACAAAAAAGCACGCGCAGGTGAAATAAAACACTTTACTGGGATCGACTCAAACTACGAAGTCCCCACCCAACCTGAAATAATTTTAGATACAAGTAAAAACACCCTAGACCAATCGGTTGCCCAACTGATAACGTATCTAAAACAAACGCATATAATAGGTTAACCCCAATGAACCAAACCGAACTGCTAGAAGAAACCCTCATCCTTGCCCGCACCGCAGGAAAAGCCATTATGGGGATTTACGAAAAGGACTTTAACGTTGAATACAAAGCCGATGAAAGCCCAGTAACCGACGCCGATTTAGCAGCTCATAAGATCATTGTAGCGGGGCTACTACAGCTTACGCCCGACATACCCATTCTTAGTGAAGAAAACGCCGACATAAACTGGGCTATTCGCCAAACGTGGAAAAGCTACTGGCTAGTAGACCCAATCGACGGCACTAAAGAGTTTATTAAAAAGAACGGCGAATTTACCGTAAACATAGCCCTAATCGAAAACGGAAAACCGGTACTCGCCGTTGTCGATGCCCCTGCACTTGGCGTATCGTACCTAGCTGCTGACGCCATTGGCGCTTTTAAAGACAAAGGCGATGAGCGTATAGAGCTAAAAGTAACCACTAAGCCTAATAAAGGGCTAATACGCGTTGTAGGTAGCCGCTCGCACCCATCTCCCGATTTAGCTGAATTTGTAAAACGCTTTGACGACGTTGAAATGGTATCAAAAGGCAGCTCACTAAAGTTATGCTTAGTGGCCGAAGGCAGTGCCGATATTTACCCGCGCCTAGGCCCAACGTGTGAATGGGATACAGGTGCAGGCCATGCAGTTGCTGAAATAGCCGGTGCTAAAGTGACTAAGCTTGATGGCAGCCCACTTATTTACAACACCAAAGATGAATACTTGAATCCGTATTTTGTGGTGAGTGCGATAGAAGAGTAAGCGCAGTTTTGAGTGGTTAGCTATCAGTTGTCAGCTAGGCAAGTGATAGCTTTTACTATGAAAGTTGCTCAGTGAGCATAAAGTAAAATGCTTAGTAACGCTTAAGTTATTTATTATGTAAAAGTTAACTCAATAAGCGCACTAAAGCACAGCAAAGTTATAAACAAACCAAGCGATAAAATAACCTTTTCCTTTCGGGTTTGCTCAGGTTTTTGGGAAAATACAAAAACAGTTCGGTAAAGCGTACTAGGCACTATTAAAACCAAGCCAATAAACGCAGGAAACACACCTAATATAAAACCAAATGCAAAACCTGAATTTTCCATTTGGCCAAATATAGCGCTAAACCCAAACCAAATAATAGCAACTGCAAAAAACGCAACGCCCACTGAAATCGATAAAAGTGCCATTTATTAAATTCCTTTTATTTCATCTCGAAAGAAAAATTAGTTTAACGATTCTGAAACAGCTATCTCTGCATCTATAATCGCTCGATGCGCCTTTAAACCAATATTACTAGAATAAAAGTCAGCAGCAATTTTTAACTCTTGTGCAGTTAATAATGAAGTAAGTTTGCTTTTAAAAATAATTTTAGCTGCGTTGACATTAATTGGGTCAGCCATAACTGTTGAAGGCATTGACTCAATGAAGGCCCGCTTTTGGCTTTCGGGTAAATCCCTTAGTATTTCTGAAAGTATCTTTTCAGGACTAATATTCACTTCTCCCCCAAATGAACTTAAGATCTCTTCCATTTTTAGTGCTGCATAGAGTCGTTCAAATTCAACGTTTGAATCTATCTTATGAGTTGAAGTGCAAGCACAGGCTAGAAAAATAAATAATAATAACAATACTTTGTTCATAATAACCTTATAATTTATAGCTTTGAGTGGAAGTAAAACACTGATCCTAACTCTTTTTTAATAGAATACACTTAATTTATATTCAGCAATAAAAGCACTATCACTCCAACAAACAGCACAAAATAAATCTTAACGTGCCAGTTTTTTGAATAGTTTTCTTTATACTCTCTGAGCATTTTATCAATATCGCTAGATGTGAATTCATAGCCACATCTATAACAGGTTGCCATGCCTTTTTTAATATGAGCTTTGCACTTAACACATTTATAAATATACGTAAGTCGGTCTATATTGAGATAAGGATATCCGTTATCTTTATTTTTCATCCTGCTGACACCTAATAATATAAAGAGCTACTGGGCAAATATGCTTTTTAAGGGATAAAGAAAGTAAAATAGGTGCACGCACCAATACCTATAATCAGTATAAAGAGCCGCTTTATTAAATTACCTTCAGTAGGAGAAATTTCCTCACCGGTATATGGTGCATAAATACTTCTATTTAATATAAATGCATAGATATATCTATAACAAAAGAAAAATACAAACACACAAAACAACAACTTTTCTACTGACTCAAAACCTATGAAAAAAGCAGCTCCTAACATAAACCATACTATGCCGAGCAATATAACAATGGCTTGCTTTTTATCCATACTGACTGCCTTTAAGTTCTTTATTTATAAACTTTAATAGGCGTTTTAGTTAACATATTTGGACGTGTTGAAGCCTGTGAAAATCTAAGTAAGGTTTTTAACCTTTATTAAATTGCGGTTTTAACGCTGGAATTTATAGTCGGTAACCCTAATTTTTTGGCTATTGCTGCAAATTGAGCTTTTGTGTATGGCCCATAAACAAACTCCTTGTGTTCAGCAAACTTGTTATCTTTGATTTTATCAATATAGTAAAAAGCACAAGTTTTATGCGGACAAGCATAAACCGAAATATATTGCTCGTTTGACTTAATATTTATTGGTTCATTGAGTCGCCCAATATATGCGCCCTGACCAAGGCTGTAACCTAACCTTTTGGTACCGTCAATGTAATACACTTTATAAGGTTGCTCCTCCCAAATTGGAGAACACCCACTAAGAAGTAATGATATTAAAACTAAACATGTTCTCACACACTTCCCTGCATTCTAGTAACTTGCTCAAATTACACCCTTATAGTTAACTTGAACGTGTTCTTATTTTGTGAACATCTATTAGTAACAAACTTTGTAAGTGATTGCCAATTATAAAATTATATTAATCGAGGTATTTTACTATGTGTAAAAGAGTGCGGCATGAAGCAATACAGTGTTTTTAGCTAAAGGATAAAGGCAAAAGAATGACCGTTTCCAATCAACAAGTGATGGCTATTATACGTTTTTAAGACTTGCCATTAATTGAACGCTTTTTAAGAGCTACGACCTTTATCGGTTTTGCTGGGCGATAAACGCAAGCGAGTGCTGGTTGAATAAGTCAGGGCGTTCTACATTACAAACATGGCCACATTGGTGAATAGTTTGCAGTACGCTATTTTTGTGGCGCTTTACCATTTCTTTAACCGGGCCAAGGAACATATGATCTTCTTTACCCATAATGTAAAGGATGGGGATATCAATGTCTTTTTCTTTGAAGTACTGCATTAAGGGGTTTACGTCCATGGCCAATTTAAACCATTTTATAAACTCTTTTTGGCACAAGCGCTTTGCTTCACGAACAAATAAAAGTCGAGATTCTTTATGGCGCTTTTTCGGCATCATAATAAAAGCAAATAAACGATACAGCCACATATACGGCAAGAAGTGTTTAAACGTATTACCTAAATAAACCAAAGTGTTGCTGCGGGTATTAAAGCGAGTCACCGCGCCACCTAGCACCATGCTTGAGACATATTGCGGCGCAATTTCAGCAATATTACGAATAAGAATGGTGCCCAGTGAAATACCAACAAAATGTGCGCTAGGGATATTGTTGTGATCTAACACATCGATAATGTCTTTAGAGACCTTATTAAACGAATAATTATTATCTACAAAGTTTTGCACTAAGTTGTTCGATTTACCGTGACCACGAAGATCGAGCAGCAATACATTATATTCTTTTTTATAGGCTTTAAGCTGACGGAACCAAATTGCCGAACTCCCCCCTGCTCCATGGACAAATACAACCCATGTTTTACTGGTTTCATGCGGAAAAATAGTATGAAAAAGAATATCTGTGCTCATTGCAGTTAGCGGCCTATTTACTTCATTTGGCATATTTAATTGTTAGAAGTATAACGGAGTTTAATAAAAATCGCTTATGAAGTTCAGAACAATCACTCCTACTTAACAACTTTTCGGGGCAGGTTTTGGTTTTTAAAGAAAAACAAATAATAACGCCCTACTCTTACTGACAGCGTATTTGAGGCGCTTGGCCATGAAAATTTAAGTATAGCTTTTTTAGTTTGTCGGGAACGAGTGACCAGCCCATTTCAATTCCAATAGGGGTCGCTTTCCAAAACAAGTGTTCAACATAATAGGTATCTATGTAATCAAACTCGGTAGGACTTGCAGTGTCTAGTTTTAGACTCATGTATGACAAATGCTTTAGGGCGTCGGCGTTTTTATGTTCGTTGAATGCAAACGTTGTTAAATTTGCGAACTCCTCCATACGAAAAGCGAACTCACATTCTTCGTGCTTATCCATTAGCGGTATGACGTCTGGAAACTTAGATTGTATATCCTCAATAAATTGTCTTATTTCTTGGTCTGCCATATATTCCCTATTAATACGTAGTCATTAAAATGCCGGTGTAAAATGTAAGCTAAATAAGGTTTAAGATACTTATATTAAAGCCAAAGAAAGCCTATCAATTTTAATTTACTTGCCTTTGTTCAAAGCATATATCGCCATTAATAGTGTCTTAGATTGAATAGAATTTTCTAGCTCTTCAGTTTCATCTAGACTAGAGACAGTAGAAATATAACCTTTAAAAATAACATTATCACCCACCTCAACTACCTCTTTACCTTGAGCTTTTACAAAACTCGTTACCCAAATATTGTTGATAGATGGAGTTTTTAAATCCAACAAGTACAAGTTATTGTTGTTTACTGTAATATGTTCTAATACTGTTCCCCCTAAAGCTGTTGCCTCTCCTTCATATTTTGCGTTTAACTCCCCATTATGAAATGGATTCTCATTAGCTTGATTTGCATACTTTCCAGCAAATGCTTGAATAGGCGTTAAAAACAATAAAATTAATAAATACTTTATCATCGGTTTATTCCTTAGTCGGGGTGTTTCTTGTTATGGGTTATAGATGTAAGTCATAGCGAGAGGCACAACCCTGTTATTTATTATTTTGTTAGCGACCCACAACACCTGTAATCCAATTGTAGTAACTAGATATTCTAGTTTGATAAGCAGTTGTACCATATAAACCGCCTTTAAATGCCGAAATATCTCCAGTTGCAAATTGCCAACTAGACAATCCCACTAGGGAGGGCTCACCGCTTTGATAAATGATAGAGGCGCCCCCGCTATCTCCAGAACCATGCATCCCTTCTAGAGGGAGCGCGTTGCGCGGTGAGTCAAATTTGAATGTCAGCCATTTGCCATTTGCGCTTTCTACAACATTTTGAAATTTATTTGGCTGATATAAATATTTAGTATCTAAATTTTCACCTGATAATCCATTTCCCATAGCACCTTTACCGAATACAGTTATGACTTTGCCTTTTTCGTCAGATTTTGAATAAATTGAAATTGGCTTAATGTCTAAAACAGGGCTGGATAGTTTTATTAAAGCAATATCACTGCTTGATTCCAAAACTTGCATAAGCGGCGCTAAGTCGCCACTAAGTATATTGTTGCTAGGTTTTACATATTCCGGATGGATATATACTTTTTCAATTTCATATTGTTTCGAACCGACGTTTAGCTTAGACCCTGCATAGTCGTGAAAGATAGTATGCGCTACTGTGACTACCCATTTTTCAGCAATAAGGACTCCATGGCCTTCCTGCGGCATATCGACAATATATTCTGGTATTTTTTCAACACGATAACTGTCTATTGGAACATCATGTCTCATGACCACTGCATAGGAACCGATGCAGTAAAAAGCTAATGCTATAAAAATGAAAAGTTTCATATCACTCCACAGTATAAATTGAGTAGATAACATTTTAACAAAAGAACACTTTCACCATTTTTGTATGAAAACATCCTTATTTTATGAACATCTATTAATAACAAAGCGTGTAAGTGTTTGCCAACTATAAATATTATATTTTAGCGAGTTATTTTACTGTGTAGAAAAAAGTAAAGGGTGTCATTAATGCGCTTTTAACACCTTGTGGTGGCTTTGTTTAATTTTACACCACTGTTTCGTATTCATGACACTTGGGGGCTATTTTAACGCAGTTAATTACCGCTCTAGGGCGCTAAAAACATGAAAAAGTGGGCTAAAAACTATATCCTTCGGCGCGGTTATTATTATAAATAATGGACGGCACACACATGACAACACCTTTAGATGCAACGCATTCAAATGCATCAACACACACGCATTCAAGTGCAAATTCAAGCGCTAAATCTAAATGGAACCTGCACGATACGCAGTGGACCTTAAGCCTTTTTGGTACCGCCGTTGGTGCGGGTATTTTATTTTTACCTATTAACATTGGAATTGGCGGTTTTTGGCCGCTAATTATTATGGCGTGTTTAGCGTTTCCGATGACCTTTTTAGCCCACCGTGGTTTAGCAAGCTTTGTATTATCGTCTAAAAATAAGCATGCCGATTTTACCGATGTAGTTGAAGAACACTTTGGCGTTAATGCAGGGCGATTAATTTCGTTGTTGTACTTTTTATCTATATTCCCCATTTTGCTTATTTACGGTGTGGGCTTAACCAACACGGTAGACAGCTTTATGGTAAACCAGCTGGGTATGGAATCGCCGCCGCGCGTGGTACTTTCGGGTATTTTGGTAGCCGGTATGATAAGCCTTATGATGGGTGGCGAGCGCTTAATGCTGCGCGCGTTTTCTATTTTGGTGTACCCGCTTGTGGGTATTTTGTTTTTTTTATCGTTGTATTTAATTCCTAGCTGGCAAATGCCAGACATAAGCCTACCTGAAGTGGGCAGCTTTGGTAAAACGCTGTGGTTATCTATTCCTATTATTGTGTTTTCGTTTAGCCATGCAGCGGCTATTTCAAGCTTTGTGCATGTACAACGCGAACACTATGACGACCTTGCTACACGCAAATCAGAAGCCATTTTAAAACGCACAAGCTTACTGTTAATTGTGTTTGTATTGCTGTTTGTATTTTCGTGCGTACTGTCGTTAACAGGTGAGCAAATGGCACAAGCAAAAGCTGATAATGTATCGGTTTTATCCTACCTTGCTAACATTACTCATAACTCGTTTATTGCAACGCTTGGGCCTTTAGTTGCTTTTATTGCCATTACGTCGTCGTTTTTAGGTCACTTTTTAGGAGCCCGCGAAAGCTTTACAGGCTTGGTAACTAAACAAACACAGCTTGGTGCTAAAACGGTAGATAAAATTGGCGTGGTTATTATGTTTTTTGCCATTTGGTTTTGTGCAGTTAAAAACCCAAGCATACTCGATATGATGGATCAGCTGTCGGGCCCTATTATTGCCATGATATTATTTATCATGCCTATGATTGCAGTTTATAAAGTACCGGCTCTGCATAAATATCGTAACCGTTTAAGCACATTGTTTGTATTAGCGGTAGGTGCGCTTGCGGTATTTGCACTTATTTACAGCATGATTAAATAGCACACCTATTCGAGCAAAGCCCAGCTAGTTAGCTGGGCTTTTTTATGTGCTGTTTATCTCAAAATGTTTTTTTATGGCTGCCATTAAGGCATGTTATAAATTAACTAGCCTAAAAATAAAACAATTATGCACCTTACAAAACAACTCCTACTTTGCGTAAGCTTACTTACTACGCTTTTTTTAAGCCCCTTAGCTAAAGCCGATGGCGTGCCTGCTATTTTATCAATGAAAGAACGCGCAGCGTTTATAGATAATATAACCGAGCTTAGGGTAAACACATTAATGCCCAGCCTAATGAAGCAACACAACATCGATATGTGGCTGCTTATTAGCCGCGAATACAACGAAGATCCCATACTAAAAACAATGCTGCCAGCAACCTGGTTATCGGCAAGGCGTACCACCATTTTACTCTTTGCCTTAAATGAACAAGGCAATGTGGATGCTTACGCTATTGCGCCCTATAAAATAGGTAACGTATTTACAAAAGGGTGGGATAAAAAGGCGCAGCCAAACCAGTGGCAAGCATTGAACGACATTATTGAACGCTACAAACCAAGTAATATTGCACTTAATACGTCTACCGATTGGGGGCATGCCGACGGTTTAGTGCTGGGCGATTACAATACCTTAATGGCCAACTTACCCAGTGCTTATAAAAATAAAATAATCTCGGCCGAGCCTTTGGCAGTTGCCTGGTTAGAGCAGCGTATTCCTCAAGAAATAGACATGTATAAACACATTGTTGCTATTGCGCACGCTATTATTGCTGAGGGTTTTTCAAGCAAAGTAATTACGGTAGGAAAAACAACCAGCGACGATTTAGTGTGGTGGTTTAGAGAGCGCGTAAAAGAACTAAAACTACAAACATGGTTTCACCCAAGTATTGCAATACAACGCGCCGACAGCCAATCGTTCGACCACGAAGACAGCTTTACGAATGGCTACGCCGATAACGTTATTCAAGCGGGTGACTTACTGCATGTCGATTTTGGTATTACGTACTTACGCTTAAATACCGACACCCAACAACATGCCTATGTTTTAAAACCTGGCGAAACAGACGCGCCCGCTTACCTTGTTGATGCGCTTAAAAAAGGCAATAAACTCCAAGACATTTTTACCTCTGAATTTAGCGAAGGTAAAACGGGTAATCAGGTATTAAAAGCCGCTCGCGAAAAAGCCATTGCTCAAGGTTTAAAACCCACTATTTATACGCACCCGCTTGGCTATCATGGTCATGCCGCGGGCACTACACTTGGCATGTGGGATTCACAACAAGGTGTGCCCGGCGATGGCGACTACCCTTTGCATTTAAATACCGCTTATTCTATTGAGCTTAACAATGCGGTGTTTATAAAACCATGGAATAAAGAAATACGCATAATGCTAGAAGAAGACGCTATTTTTGATAAAACCGGCGTGTGGTACTTAAACGGCCGACAAACCGAGTTGTTACTTGTTAAATAACCTGAACTCTGATGTAAGTAATTTATAGGTATATTTATTAACGCATATAAAAATGGCGCTCAATGAGCGCCGTTTTTATTTAACTAACGTAACTGTTATTCAGTTTCTGGTAGGTTACGACCATAGAATATTTCTTGCATTTCACGGTTTAGCTTAGAGCGAATTTCTTCTTCTTCATCATCCGATAAATCAGTTGTCGAAAGACCAAACAAGTAAGTGTTTAGATCGGTTTCTTTTAACATCATTTTGGTGTGAAACAGATTTTCTTGATACACGTTTACGTCCATCATTTGGTACGCTTCTTTGGTATCGTCTGTCATGAAGTTTTGGATAGAGTTAATTGCGTGGTCAATGTAGTGCTTAACGCCGTTTACGTCGCGAGTAAAACCACGAACACGGTAGTCAATTGTTACCACGTCAGACTCTAAACTATGAATTAAAAAGTTTAGCGCTTTAAGTGGCGAAATAATGCCACACGTAGATACTTCAATATCAGCACGGAATGTACAAATACCATCATCAGGGTGAGCTTCTGGGTATGTGTGTACACAAATGTGGCTTTTATCTAGGTGCGCAACCACTGAATCAGGGAGTGGCCCTGGCGCTTCGTCAGCATCGTAATTTTGCTGCTCTTCTACTGGCTCTTCCGAAACCAAAATAGTCACACTGGCGCCTTGCGGTTCATAATCTTGGCGTGCAACATTTAAAATATTGGCACCAATAATATCAACAACTTCACCTAAAATGTCGGTTAGTCTATCTGCACTGTACTGCTCATCGATATATTCAATATATTCTTTACGTTGTTGCTCGGTTTTTGCGTAGCAAATATCGTAAATACTAAAGCTTAAACTTTTGGTTAAATTGTTAAAGCCATGAAGTTTAAGTTTATCGAAGGGTTTGTTCATAATAAACCAACCTATAAATTAGTGAAATCTGCACCTGCAGAATGAAAAGTTCGCGGATTTTATACGAATTTTCCTCGTGGAAAAAGCGTTATTTTACCTGTTCTTGCACAACTTCATGGCTATGAGTAATTTCTACTGTTTTATCAAGCATTAATGCAACAGAACAATACTTTTCAGCAGACAAAGAAACAGCGCGTGCAAGATGCTTTTCAGACACATTTTTGCCTGTAACAACAAAATGTAAATTGATTTTAGTAAATACGCGAGGAGCCGTTTCAGCGCGTTCAGCACTCAATTGTACTTGAACGTCTGAAAAATCTTGTTTAGCTTTTTTTAAAATACCCACAACGTCAACCGATGAACAACAGCCAACCGACATCAACACCATTTCCATTGGGCTAGGTGCCGCACTATCGCTACCGGTATCAAATACTACGTTGTGATTAGAATTAGAACGACCTACGAACGTGTCGCCTTCGACCCACTTTACATTTGCTTGCATGTTTCTATCTCAAAAATATTTTTGTTGATTGTAAGCAAGTTGGCCGCAGTTGCAAACGAAAATGCGATACGCGGCACTATAAATTGAGGCTTAATACTGCTGCGAAACAGCGCTGTCGAAGAGATTTTTAATTAAGCTGGCAAATTCGTCAATAAACTCATGTTGCTCAACCGTAACAGGCTGTGACGTAATGCTGCTAAGCACTTCTTGTAAATCGTAAACAATGCCATCAACCTCGCGTACAATTAAGCTGCGCTGTTCTGTGTTGAGGTTTGTGTGCTGTTCACAAATTAGCATAACGTTTTCGGCAATAACATCCTCTATGAGTTCCATTACCGTTGGAGCGCCTGGTTTTATTACACCTGGCTTCTCAAACAATGCTAAATTTTGAGTTAGATACATGATTAAATCATCGTACCCTTGCCTATCTAAAACCATGATATTCACCACCTAATAATATTACTTACGCTGATTTAAGCAGAAAGCGCTGTTGATTGCTAGCTTTGTGATTTAAGCATATAAAAAAAGCAGCCGAAGCTGCTTTTATACCAATTAAGGAGTGCTTAATCTATTTTTAAGCCTGGGCTTAATGTTGCTGGCATGGCTACTTTTTCAAGCTCTACTGAAGCTACAGGGTATGCACAGTAGTCGGCTGCGTAGTACGCGCTTGCTCTGTGATTGCCTGATGCGCCAATACCACCAAATGGTGCAGCGCTAGACGCACCCGTAATTGGGCGATTCCAGTTAACAATACCAGCACGAATACGACGTAAAAAGTGGTCGTAATCAGCTTGGCTGTCACTGAGTAAGCCTGCTGATAAACCAAAACTTGTGTCGTTTGCTTTATCAATTGCGCTGTCAAAGTCGTCAAAGCGGAATACTTTTAAAAGTGGGCCAAAATGCTCTTCGTCTGGGAAGTCGCCAATTGCTGAACACTCAATAATACCTGGCGTTACAAAACCGGTATTTGCTGTGTGCTCAAGCCCTACAAGTACCTTACCGCCAAGTTCTACCAGCTCGCTTTGTGCTTTAACCATGCCTGCTGCTGCCGCTGATGAGATCATAGAGCCCATAAATGGCTGTTCTGCATCGTCGTAGTTACCTACTTTAATGGCTTTAGTTGCAGTAATTAGGCGCTCTAATATTGCATCGCCTTTGCTACCTTTAGGTAAAAACAATTTACGTGCACAGGTACAACGCTGGCCGCTTGAAATAAACGCTGATTGAACAATGTCGTGTACAACTGCTTTAGTGTCTTCAACGTCAGTAATAATAAGCGGGTTATTGCCACCCATTTCAAGCGCTAAAATTTTACCCGGCTGACCTGCAAACTGTTCATGTAAAATATGACCTGTGCGCGAAGAACCGGTAAAGAATAAACCATCAATACCTTTATGAGCAGCCAGTGCTTTACCTGTTTCAACTTCACCTTGTACAAGGTTAATGACGCCAGCTGGTAAACCCGCTTTTTCCCATAGTTTAAGGGTAAGCTCAGCCACTTTTGGTGTTAGCTCAGACGGCTTAAATACCACGGTGTTACCCGCTAGTAACGCTGGCACAATATGGCCGTTTGGTAAGTGACCCGGAAAATTATATGGGCCAAATACCGCTACAACACCGTGCGGCTTATGACGGATCATGGCGCGCCCTAGTGGCATTGCGTTTTCAACGTCACCTGTGCGCTCTAAAAATGCTTTTTCAGAAATGGCAATTTTACCAACCATCGCACCCGCTTCAGTGCGCGTTTCCCACAATGGCTTACCTGTTTCTTGTGCAATAGTGATTGCAAGCTCTTCACTGTTTTCTTTTAATTGTGCTGCGAACGCTTTTACTATTTCTAGGCGCTCAGTAAAGCTTTTGTCTGCCCATGCGTAAAACGCTTCACGCGCAGCGCTAACCGCGGCATCAACTTGCTCAGCCGTCGCTGACGATGCTTGCCAAATAACGTCGTTATTTGCTGGGTTTACTGAGTTAAATTCTGTGCCTTGGCCTTGTGACCATTGACCATTAATAAATTGTGCAGGATGAGTCATATACTTTCTCCTAAATTAAACTGGGGTTGCGCTAACAGTATCGCCTGTTTGTAGCTGCAGGGCGTCGGCGACTTGCTGCGATAACACAACGGTTTTAGCGCGTTCGTCGAAACTCATTGGTGTAACGGTCGCTCTAAAGTTTTCAAGCTTGTCGTTTGCTAACAACACCATGGTGTCGCCCGTTTGCTCACCAATTTCAACAATAAAATCGTGTGAGTTACGTACTGTAGCAATATTATCTACTTTTGCTTCAACTGTTGGGCCTGCGTCAAAAATATCAACGTAGCCGTTAAACGTGAAGCCTTCGCTTTTTAATAATTCAATCGCTGGGCGTGTATTGTTGTGAACTTGACCGATTACCGCTTGCGCATCTTTACTGAGTAAATTGACGTAAATTGGGTATTTAGGCATAAGTTCAGCAATAAACACTTTTTGGCCTATGCCGGTTAAGTAGTCAGCTGTTGGAAAGTCCATTGAGAAAAAATGTTCTTCTAACCATTTCCAAAACGGGCTATTACCGTTTTCGTCAGACACACCGCGCATTTCTGCAATAACAGTTTCTGCAAAGCGTGCTTGGTGTTGTTTAATAAACATAAAGCGTGCTTTAGACAGTAGTTTGCCGTTACAGTTTTTGCGATAGCCGTCTTTTAAAAATAGCGTACATAGTTCTGTTGCACCGGTGTAGTCGTTACATAGCGTTAAAATATCGACTGCTTTGTAAACATCTAGTGTGCGCGAAGAGTGAATAACTTTACTTAAATGGTAATGATAGAACGCATCATCTAGGCCTACAGCAGCTTCTATTGCCGAAGTACCTACTACTTCACCTGTTTCGCTATCTTCAAGAACAAACAAGTAGCCTTCGTCACCGGGTTGTGACGTTTGTTTAGCAAATGAGCTTACTGAATGGTCAATCTTCTTTTGTAATAGCTCTTCGTTTAAAGGCAAAGATGTAAAACCATGGCCCGATTCGTGGGCAATTGTCAGTAATGCTGAATAATCATTTTGCTGGATTGGGCGAAGGATCATCATGAGTCCGCTTGCTCCCTTATCAATAACGGTAAATAGGATTCATAGGGCAAACAATGTTTGCCCTCGATAGATTGGCTAAAACAGCTTATGCGTTTACTACGCTTGCTACTGCTTTTTCAAAACGTGCCATACCTTCACGAATATCCGCTTCAGGGATAACAAGAGAGGGTGTAAAACGAACAACATCAGCACCTGCTACTAACGACATGAGGCCTTGTTCAGTACCGGCTACTAAAAACTCTTTAGCACGGCCTTTGTATTGCTCATTTACTACGGCGCCAATTAATAAACCTTTACCGCGAATTTCGCTAAATACGTTGTATTTTTCGTTTACCGCTGCAAGTAGCTCGTTAAATAGGGCTGCTTTTTCTTTTACACCAGCAAGTACTTCGGGTGTGTTAACAGTATCAAATGCGGCTTCTGCAACAGCACATGCAAGCGGGTTTCCGCCGTAAGTAGAACCATGAGTGCCTACTTTAAGGTGCTGTGCAATATCTGTTGTCGTCAACATTGCGCCAATTGGAAAACCGCCACCTAATGCTTTAGCTGAAGTTAAAATATCAGGTACTACGTTTAAACCTTGGTATGCGTATAAGTCGCCCGTACGGCCAACACCGGTTTGCACTTCATCAAAAATAAGCAGGGCGTTGTGTTTAGTACACAAATCGCGAACTTGTTGAGCAAACTCGTCAGTTGGCGAAACAATACCGCCTTCACCTTGCAGTGGTTCCATCATTACTGCACACGTTTTGTCGCTAATTAGCGCTTCAAATGCTGCTAGGTCATTGTAATCACAATGTACAATATCGCCCGGCTTAGGACCAAAACCATCTGAGTATGCTGCTTGGCCGCCAACCGTTACAGTAAAGAATGTACGGCCGTGGAAACCTTTATTAAATGCGATAATTTGTGATTTTTCTGGGCCAAATTTATCAAGTGCAAAACGACGCGCTAATTTCAGTGCGGCTTCGTTTGCTTCTGCACCCGAGTTGGCAAAGTAAACTTTTTCACCAAAGGTTGCATCAACCATTTTTTTAGCTAGGCGAAGCGCCGGCTCATTGGTCATTACATTTGATAGGTGCCAAATTTTTTCGCCCTGTTCTTTTAATGCGCCTACTAATGCAGGGTGACAGTGGCCAAGACAGTTAACAGCAATACCACCAGCAAAGTCGATAAACTCTTTACCTTGTTGATCCCATACGCGAGAGCCTTCGCCTCGAACAGGAATTACGCTTGAAGGTGCGTAGTTAGGAACCATTACGTGATCAAATAATTCGCGATTGACTGTCATTTTATTTCCTCTTAATTGTGATCGACACAAAGCATAAAATAGGTGTTTGGCTAATAATATTAACCAAGCTTTTTAGTACGTTCAGGTGTCTATTTGGTACAAAAAATTGCTTTGTGGTTCAATTTTCAGACGCCCATTATTTCAGAATTAGTGGTAGCTGTCTCGTTAAAAACTTTCATGTAACCCTTGAAAATAAAGGGCTTAAGATATTATTTCATAGATAGTGAATAACTATTTGCATACCCAATTACACAAAATTTTTCACAATTAACCGCATGAGCACTAAGACGTATAGGCTTTTAAGGCTAAATAACAAGGTGAATAAAAAAATAGAAATGAATGAATAGTCGTAAAAAAATTAACAAAAAATTTAATTTTTTAGTCAATTTGAATAGCAAGATTAGTAAAATTGCTTGTTTGGAGGGTTTTTAGTTCCGTTTTAGTGAACTGAAAATACGAAAACCACGATGCGGTTTCGTCAGGCTCGATGAGTTGGTGTTCTTTTAAAATTAAGTACTGAGAGTAACAACGCGCTTTTAACATGACCTGCGTTAACGGTAAGGCAGTATCGCCCTTATTTACGCCATTTTGTAGCTGCTCCATCACACCTTTAAATGGCAAATATTTAAAGGCCATTTTGTCGATGACTCGCGCACTGACCTGAATTGACTTATTACACAACAACGTAGTTAAAAACAAAGGATCGGGCTTTAGCTCCAATAACGCTGTGTGTAGGTCTTTTTGGTTTTCTTGGCGCGCTATTTGTACTTTTCGTTGCCATACCTGCTCAAAGGTTTTTAAATATAAACGTACCAGCGTAATACGCCCTACATCTAATAACATACCCAGAGTAAAAGCATGAATGTCGTTTACGTCGTTTAGCTCTGCAATTTTTTGGGCTGCAATAGCGTTGGCCATTGCGCTGTCACGTAGCCGGCGTTTTAGTAACGAAAAAGGCTCGGTGCTGTGTGGCATCCAGTGGCGAACTGCAAACGTGGGAATAACTAACTGTAAGTTATCAAGCCCTATGTAACGCAGAGCAAGTGCTGGGCTATCTACTTTTACCGCGGTATTTTTTTTACTACGCTGGTTTCGGTAATAAGGTAAGTTAACGAGCGTAACCAGCTCTCGTCCAAGCCAACTTAAATCGTTTACTAACGGCTCCAAGCGGCCAACTGAGGCAGACTTTACCGCTAATATATCTAAAATAGTGGCGACACTGTCTTCAATCCCTATCGTGGTTTGAATTACTGCGTCTATATCTTCGAGCTGTTTAAATATGGCTGTTTCTATTACTTTATGAAGCTGTTCGCTGGCTTGTGCACGATACTTATGATGCGCGGTGCTTGTTTGCTTACGCTTTTGTTGCGCTGATACTTCAACCTGCAACAAGGTGCGCTGCTTCATAGGCTCGCCGTAATCAATATCTAATGTATGAATAAACCCAATTTGCTGGTGCGCAAAGCTATGACCCAACAGCAAATCGTGTGCTCGTTGGTCAAGTATTTTTGCTGTACGCTGTTGTAATGCAAGTTCGGTCATAATGCTCATTAAATAGTAAGTATTGAATACGTTTAGTATTATTAGACTAGAAGCGAGTTAAAAAGTTATCAAGCAGTTCTAATCCCTGCTCTGTTAAAATAGCCTCAGGATGAAACTGCACCCCTTCAATTGCTAATTCTTTGTGTTGCATTCCCATTATTTCGTCAAACTCACCTTGCGGTGTTTGTGTCCACGCTGTTATTTCAAGCTCGTTGGGTAACGACTGCGCTTTAACCACCAGCGAGTGATAACGACAAACCGTTAACGGATTAGCTAACCCTTTAAAAACACCTTTGTTGGTATGCATTATGGCAGATGTTTTTCCGTGCATTACTTTTTTGGCGCGTACTACATCCCCCCCTAGCGCTTGCGCAATAGTTTGATGCCCCAAACAAATTCCTAAAATAGGGTATTGGCCTTTTAACTGCTCAACAACACTTAACGATATACCAGCTTCATTCGGTGAGCAAGGACCCGGCGAGATAACTATATGTTCTGGATTAAGTTGCTTAATTTGTGCAATGCTCAGCTCGTCATTGCGCTTGACTAATACGTCTTGATCTAATCGCTGAAAGTACTGCACTAAGTTATAAGTAAACGAATCGTAGTTATCGATCATTAAAAGCATGTAATAGAGTACTCAAAAAAGGAGTTATTGGGAGTATTTAAGCCTTTGCATTCTAACCTAAGCCGCGTTAGGTGTCAGTGGTTTGCGGCTATATAAACAGTAATTCCCTCTTTAGGATGAAGTAACGGCTCTTTTTTTGTCCCATTAATTTTATATTTATAGGGTTGAATTACGATCGACCTAGCCCAAGGTTATACTATGAAATGGCTTATTTTCTGTAAGCGTATTTATTTTTATTAAGGAGCGACTATGTTAGGCGAAGACCATTCATTAACAAACGACTTTCCTGAGCACACAAGCACGATTAACACGTTAAATAAAAGTGATGCTGACTTTGCTGATAAAGCTAAACAGTACAATAAGCTAGATAAAGAAATAAGAGTATTAGAATTGGACGGTGCGCCTATTAGCGACGAGCAAATGCACCAGCTAAAACACGACCGCTCTGAACTAAAAGATTGGTTATATCAGCGCTTAATAAGCGCATAGTAAATCTAAAACTCCAAAACAAAAAAGAGTTCGCCCTTTTAAAGTAGTGGACTCTTTGTTTGTCTTCAATGAAACTCTATAGGGTGTATAGCTTAGTGATACACCCTTTAACTCACGCTCATATTGCGTTAGCTATATTGCAAGCTGCAATAACTTTAAATCGAGCGCATCTATTAATTGCTGATTTTTAGTGTCATTTAATGCATCAGCATGAGGGGCTGCAAAACACTCAGCGTCATTATCAAAATACAGCCCTGTTGAATTGCTAAATTCATCGCTTAGCGCAGCACGGTAAAATATATCGGCACCTAACTTTAAATCGCCGCCATTGGGGCCGTATGCGTCTTTAACCATTTGACTACCCAGTAATGACTTAGGATTAACCGATACCACTAATGGACCGCTCTCCTTAAGCTTTAAGCCCATATGACGCGACCACATTGTAATTGCCAATTTGCTTTGTGCGTATGCTGCGTTGTCAGACAAAGCGCTTTGTCCAATCAGCGCATCTAAGTTGACCGTTGCCTGCGCCGCTGACGACACATTCACTATTCGCCCTTGGGTATTAAAAAGCGGCAATAATAAAGCTGTTAATAAATAAGGAGCAAATGTGTTTACTGCAAATCGTGCATCAAGACCCTCTGCAGTTTCTGGGTTCTCAAGTTTAAACACACTGGCATTATTAATCAGTACATCTAAGCGTTTATGATCAGCTGTAATTTGTTTAGCCAAGTTTTGCACCTGCGCCATTTCGCTTAAATCAGCTACGTAGGTTTGTGTACGCGCTTGCGGGTAGTCGTTATCAAGCAAAGTGTGTACGTTTTTAAGCTTTTGCGCGTTACGCCCATGAAGAAGCACAGTATGGCCTTGCGCTAACAGCATTTTAGCTGTTTCAAACCCAATACCATCTGTTGCACCTGTTACTAAAATTGTTTTATTCATACCTGTCTCCATGTTGTGTAGAACATAGCCTACACATTCAACGCTTAATGATGGGGTTATAATAGCATTGCCACTTGTGAGTGATAATTAGGCAGTCATTTAATCTGTATATAGAAAATATTAATAAAGCGATTCAAAACAAATGTGTGTTTTTTAGCCATTTATTTGAATTTTGAACAATTCATAACTATTGTTTTTAAACTTCCTTAATAGTAGTATTTATCATATAAATATATTTTCGAGAAAACACATGAAAGTTTTAGTGACTGGCGGTATGGGTTACATAGGTAGCCATACATGTATTGCATTACATGAGGCGGGTATTACACCTATTATTTACGATAATTTGTCTAATGCGAGCCCTCGTGTGCTTGACCAACTCGAAAAGATTACAGGCACTCGCTTTGAATTCATTTTAGGTGACATTCAAGACGAGCAGCAGTTTAAACTTACGCTTAAACACACCCAAGCTGAGGCTGTATTTCACTTTGCAGCACTAAAAGCGGTAGGTGAATCAACCGAGCAACCGCTGCGTTATTATCAAAATAATGTATCGGGCACGCTTAGCATGCTTGAAAATATGCAAGATGAAGGTGTTAACCATATTATATTTAGCTCATCGGCCACTGTGTATGGTGAGCCCGACTACTTACCAATAGACGAAAAACACCCAATTCGCGCGACCAACCCTTATGGTTGGACTAAAGTCATGGTTGAACAAGCCATGCAAGACGTATGTAATGCCAACAGCAACTTTATGGGCATAGCGCTTCGTTACTTTAACCCTGTAGGCGCACACCCAAGTGGCTTATTAGGCGAAAGCCCAAATGGTATTCCAAATAATTTAATGCCCTTTATTGCCCAAACTGCGGTAGGTAAACGTGAGGTCGTTAATATTTTTGGTGACGACTACGACACCGAAGATGGCACAGGCGTGCGCGACTATATTCACGTTTTAGATTTAGCAAAAGGCCATGTTGCCGCATTTATGCAACACAAAACAGATACCGCCTTTCACGCATATAACTTAGGCACGGGCCAAGGTTATTCAGTACTTGATATGATCAATGCGTTTAGCGCATCAGCGGGTAAAACAATTCCCTATAAAATTGCACCGCGTCGTGCAGGCGATATTGCGTGTAATTACGCCGATGCCACAAAAGCGCAAACCACCCTTAACTGGCACGCAGAACTAACACTTAGCGACATGACCAACGATACATGGCGCTGGCAAACTAATTACCCAAGTGGGTTGGAGAGTTAATATGGCTTTATTAGAAAGTACTCACAGACGTAAAAACCCGCTAACGGGGCGTTGGGTATTAGTATCACCGCATCGGAATAACCGCCCATGGTTAGGCGCAACCGAAGCCGTTAACGAAACGGTTTTGCCAAAGCATGACGAAAGCTGCCCACTTTGCCCAGGTAACACCCGTGCAAATGGCGATAGCAACCCAGATTACAAATACACACATGTATTTAGAAATGATTTTGGTGCGCTGACGCCTAATGCCAGCGAGCAACCACAAAACTTAGAGTCAGACAGCGATTTATTTATTGCTGACGAAGCAAGCGGCGAATGCCGTGTCATTTGTTTTTCGCCAGAGCATAACAAAACACTGCCTGAGCTGGAGCACGATGCCCTACACGAAGTAGTAAAAACGTGGAAAGACAACTACACAGATCTTGCACAGCACTATGAGTGTGTTCAGGTATTTGAGAATAAAGGTGAGATCATGGGGTGCTCGCAGCCCCACCCGCATGGCCAAGTATGGGCGCATTCGCACCTATCTACCGAAATAGAAGCCGAAGATACACAACAACGCGCTTATTTTGATAAACACGGCACAGCCATGCTTGCCGACTATGTACAAAAAGAACAAGCCGACCAAACTCGTGTCGTATTTGAGAATGAACACTGGCTTGTTGTGGTGCCATTTTGGGCAGCATGGCCGTTTGAAACACTGCTTGTAACTAAAGATAACATTCAAAACTTTAGTCAGTTAACTGATGCACAAACCGATTCACTCGCTCAGGCATTAAAAGTATTAACGACTAAATACGATAATGTATTTAACTGTAGCTTCCCGTACTCTATGGGTTGGCACAATGCACCCGCAAATCGTGGTTCAGATGAGCAACATTGGCGCTTGCATGCACACTTTTACCCGCCACTTCTTCGTTCTGCCACCGTGAAAAAACATATGGTAGGCTACGAAATGTTAGGCGAAAGTCAGCGTGACTTAAGCGCAGAAACAGCCGCTTCTATTTTAAAAGCAGCAAGCACAACACACTATAAAAACACAGCAGGACACACAGATGACGCTTAATGAATTTCAACACCACTTTTTATCACTGTACGGTGCCCCTGCTCAAGGTATTGCGGCTGCACCAGGACGTGTAAACCTAATAGGTGAGTTTACCGATTACAACGACGGCTTTGTATTTCCGTGCTCATTAGAGTTTCGTACTCAAGTGATGTTTAAAGAGCGCGACGATAGCACGATTACCGTGCAGTCATTAAATTACCCAGGCGAGCAAGACCGTTTTAACGTTGACGAACCGATTAGCGAAGGTCAATCGCAATGGGGGAATTATATTCGCGCGGTTGCATTTGTATTAAAACGCGCAGGTCACACTTTACGTGGTGCCGATTTACTTATTGATAGTAACTTACCGCAAGGCAGTGGCTTGTCATCGTCGGCTGCATTGGAAGTTGCCGTAGGGGGAATGTTTAACCATATTGCGCAACTTGGTTTAACCGAAGAAAAAATTGCACTACTGGGCCAAGAAGCTGAAAACGACTTTATGCATTGTCAATGTGGCATTATGGATCAGCTTATTTCGGCAAAAGGCGAAAACGGTCACGCTCTTTTAATTGACTGTGAAAACCTAGCAACTAAGTCAGTGAAAGTACCTGATGACTTAAATATTGTTATAGTGAACTCTAACTACCCACGTAAATTAGTAGACAGCGAATACAATCAACGCCGTATTGATTGCGAACAAGCTGCTGAAAAAATGGGAGTTAAAACACTTCGCCAAGCAACAATGGCTAAACTAGATGCTGTTAAAGCACAACTTAGCGATAACGAATACAAACGTGCACACCATGTAATTAGCGAAAACGACCGCGTTATTGCAGCAACTAAAGCATTGCAAGCCAATGATATGCAGCAACTTCGCGAATTGATGGCTGCATCACACCAATCACTTAAACACGACTTTGAAGTAACCGTACCTGCAACAGATGGCTTAGTTGAAATTTGTAAAGAAGCCATGGGTGAGCGCGGCGCAGTGCGTATGACTGGTGGTGGTTTTGGGGGGGCAATTGTATGTTTATGTCGCGATGTAGAAGTACCGTTAATTAAAGCAGCCGTTGAAAAACATTACTTTGAACGCTTTAACTTATACGCAGATATTTATGTGTGCTCAGCGGGTTCAGGGTTACAAATAACGTCTTTTTAAAAAATAGGTATCAATATGGCAAAGGTTAACTGGGGTATTATTGGGTGTGGCAATATTGCTCACACCTTTGCTAAAAGCATTGCGCATTGCGCTGATGCTAAGCTTATTGGCGCAGCATCAACTAGCAAGCAGCGCGCAAGCGAGTTTGCCACACACTATTCAATTAAAGGCTATGAGAGCTACCAAGCCCTTATGCAATGCCCAAACATTGACGCTATTTATATTGCAAACACCCACAACCAACACTTTCAAAGTATAGCCCAATGCTTAATGCATAATAAGCACGTACTAAGCGAAAAACCCATTACCATTAATGCACAGCAACTCATTACATTAAAAGAGCTAGCGCAGCAGCAAAATCGCTTTTTAATGGAAGGAGTGTGGATGCGCTTTCTACCCGCTATTGTAAAATTAGAAGAATTATTGAACGAAGCGGTTATTGGCAAAGTACACAGTGTTAATGCCAACTTTAGCCTAGCGGGTGAATTTGATTCATCACATCGCTTAATGAACCCAAATACAGCCGGTGGTGCATTACTTGATTTAGGAATTTACCCTTTATCTATTGCTGATGTGGTTTTTAATAAAGCCCCAGAAGAAATCAGCTCATTTGTGCATAAAACAGATACAGGCGTGGATGCTCGAAATATTGCCATGCTTGATTATGGTAATGGGCAGTTTGCACAACTTAGTAGTGCACTTGAGCAAAACGGTCCAACTGAAGCCTATATTACAGGTGATCATGGCTTTATACGCATACCTTGGTTTGTAGGTGCGAAAAGTATTGAGATTCATATTAATGGGCAAGCTACCCAACATTTTGACTACTCATTTAATGATGATGAAAACTTTAAATTTGAAATTGATCACGTCACTGAGTGCATACTAAATAAACAAATACAAAGCTCTGTATTACCACTAAGCACTAGCTTACGGGTTATGACGATGATGGATAACCTGAGAGCCCAATGGCAGCTTGAATATAGCGCGACAGTCGAATCTCATAACATAAATTTATAAAAATACACGCAACAAGGATCCACAATGACAACAACACACCGATTAAAAACGCTTTCAAAAGCAATGCTGTTAGCCACGGCCAGTTTAACTACCGGTGCAGTACTTGCTGAATCGAATAAACCTGAGCAACTTTACCCGCCAATAACCAGCGAAGTGCTTCCAGAATTAGCCACTAAAGGCGCCTATAAAGTAGGCGTAAAAACCCTAGATTTAGTTAATCCAGCGCAATTTGATCCCGCAACGCAAAGTCAAAAGGATCGCCCTTTGAAAGTTGAGGTTTGGTATCCGGCGGATAGCAAAGCAAACAAAGCACTCACCAGCTACACAGACATAACACGCTCGGGTAAACAGTTTATTTTACAAGCCGATGCTATGCGCGATGTAGGTGTAAGTAACGCAGAAAACTACCCTGTTATTGTGCTTTCGCATGGTTATACCGGCTACCGTACAATTATGTACTACCTTGGTGAGCACTTAGCTTCGCATGGGTACATTGTTGCTGCGCTTGATCATACAGACTCAACAAACGCCCATGTAGATTTTAAAAACGCGCCATATGCGGGGTTTTTTAGCACCTTGATTAATCGCTCACGCGATCAGCAGTTTGTGATTAATTATTTTAACGAACAAAGCAACTTTGCAAGCGAGCAAGTAGATACAGCCAGCGCAGGTGTTATTGGCTACTCTATGGGCGGATTTGGCGCAGTTAATACGATTGGTGGTTGCTATGCCTTCAACGAACAAACAACCGCAATGTTTACGGGGATGACTGACCCTGCCCAAATTAAACAAGTACAGCAATTACTTAATAGCTGTGCAGGTGGACAATATCAAAATCCACAAGTAGACCCTCGTATAAAAACAATGGTGGCTATCGCACCTTGGGGTGGGCAACATAACTTATTTGATGCCAAAGCAATGAAAAATATCAAAGTACCTTCACTTTATATTGCAGGTGACCTAGATGATATTTCTGGTTTTGAAGGTATTAAAAACCTTTACAACCAAACTGGCAGCGCCGACAAGTACATGCTTACTTATAAAAATGCCCGCCACAATATTGCGCCACACCCAGCCCCTGCAATTGCCCAAAGCAGCAGTGAATTAGACTTAGGTCATTACTACGAGCCATCGTGGTCGTTGCGCACCATTAACGAAATAAATAAGCACTTTGTACTTGCGATGATGGATTGCCACGTAAAAGGCGTAAGCAGCCAATGTAAATACCTAGATTTACCTCAAAATGGCGATCAAGCCATTGTTGATGGTAAACCGTTACCGCAGTGGTACGGCTTTGATAACCGCTTTTCTTCAGGTATGGATTGGCAACAAGGTAAACCGCGCAGTAAGTAATACTTAATTTAAGCGGCTATAAAACTTGATAGCCGCCTTCACCTTAAAATAATGCCAAATAAAATACCTTTTACATAAATGAGTTAACTAAAAAATGAGAATGTTTGTTTTTTAATCGGCTATTTTAAGAAAAAAACCATTGCCATTAACCTTAGTTAAAGGCAATCTAGTCATATATAAGATAAGATAAATAACACAAATATCATGTCAAAATACATACTCTCAATTGATCAAGGGACCACAAGCTCTAGGGCCATCTTGTTTACAAAAGATGCAAACGTTTTTGGGTCAGCACAGCAAGAATTTTCACAGCATTTTCCAAAAAATGGTTGGGTAGAACATGACCCGAACGATATTTGGCAAACAGTGCTCAGCACCAGCCATGAAGTGATGGCTAAAAAAGATGTAAAGCCTGAAGAAATTATTGCTATTGGTATCACCAACCAACGCGAAACCACATTAGTGTGGAACAAAAAAACAGGCAAGCCAATTTATAACGCCATTGTTTGGCAAGACCGCCGCACCAGTGCTTACTGCGAAAGCCTAAGTACAGAAGAGCTTTGCCAAACGATTAGCGACAAAACAGGCTTACTACTCGACCCTTACTTTTCAGCCACTAAAGTACGCTGGATTTTAGACAACGTAGAAGGCGCCCGCGCACAAGCAGACGCTGGCGAACTAGCCTTTGGTACTGTTGATACTTACTTATTGTGGCACCTAACGGGTGGCAAAGAGCACCGCACCGATGCCACTAACGCATCTCGCACTATGTTATTTAATATTCATACCCAGCAATGGGATCAAGAATTACTCGACCTATTCGACATTCCTAAATCTATGCTGCCACAAGTCATGGATTCAGCAGACGAGTTTGGCTCAACCAGCGACGATATTTTTGGTGCGCCTATTCTTGTTTGTGGGATTGCTGGAGACCAGCAAGCTGCCCTTGTTGGCCATGCGTGTTTTGAACAAGGTATGGCCAAAAGCACCTACGGTACAGGGTGTTTTTTAATGCTCAATACCGGTGAAAAAGCACTCACATCTGAAAACCGCTTACTAACTACGGTCGCTTATAGGCTAAATGGCAAACCTACTTACGCCATTGAGGGAAGCATTTTTATGGCAGGCGCCACTATGCAGTGGATTGTTGAAGGCTTAAAACTATTGAGCCATGCCGGCGAAAGTGAATCATTAGTAAAAGATGTACCGCTTGATCATGGGGTATTTTTAGTGCCCTCATTCACAGGCCTAGGCGCACCGTACTGGGACCCTAACGCACGAGGCGCCATTTTAGGTCTAACACGCGACTCTGGCATTAGCACTATTGTTGCAGCTGCTTTGCAATCGGTGGGATATCAAACCAAAGATTTACAAAAAGCAATGGAACGTGATGGTCTTCGCCCAAGTGTTTTACGTGTAGATGGCGGTATGGTTAAAAATAACTGGGTACTGACCTTTTTATCTAACATTTTAGGTGCAACCGTAGAGCGCCCAACAGTCACCGAAACCACCTCGTTAGGCGTTGCTTATTTAGCTGGCTTACAAACGGGTATTTACGAGTCAACTGAGCAACTCGCTAAAATGTGGACCTGTGACCGTCGTTTTGAGCCAACTATGAGTGCTGATGAACGAAACGATTTATACGCAAAATGGCAACATTGTGTCGCGCAAGTTCGCCTATCTAGCGACGACTGCCAGCAATAGTAATTTTTACACGCCGTTAATTACATTTAGCGGCGTATTAAGCCACTTTAATGCTCATTAAAGGGCGCGTTTTACGATGTGTGATTTTAAAAAGATCAGGCTAAAAAATTTAAAATCAAAAAGCACGGTTAGCTATTGTCAAACACTAACGGTCGCTTTATGATGCTTTATGTCTTATTTATATTACAAATAAAAAGGTTAGCTCACAGTGGAATTAGCAGATAACGAATATGACTTACTTGTCGTCGGTGGTGGTGTAAACGGCACTGGAATAGCAGCTGATGCAGCTGGCAGGGGTTTAAAGGTATTATTGTGTGAACAATCGGACCTTGCTTGTGCAACATCGTCAAATAGTTCTAAGTTAATCCACGGTGGTTTACGTTACCTTGAGCATTACGAATTTAGATTAGTAAAAGAGGCCTTAGCTGAACGAGAAGTTCTACTTAAAAATGCCCCTCATATTATGTGGCCACTTACCTTTAGATTACCGCATCAATCGCATTTACGTCCTGCTTGGATGATCCGCATTGGCCTATTTATGTACGACAACCTAGCTAAGCGCGAAACACTGGCCGGTTCCCGTGGTATTAAGTTTGGCGAAAATAGCGTGCTAGAGCCGTCTATTGTAAAAGGTTTTGAATACTCAGATGGCTGGGTTGATGATTCTCGTTTAGTTATTTTAAATGCCCTTGCTGCACAAGAAAAAGGCGCTACCATTGCGACACAAACTAAGTGTGTAAACGCTAAGCGCGAGCAAAATAAGTGGCAAATTACGCTTGAGCAACAAAGCACAAAGAATAAATACACCGTATCAGCTAAAGGTATTGTTAATGCCGCAGGTCCCTGGGTTGCAAAGTTATTTGATGAAGCGCTAATTGAAAAATCACCGCAAAATATTCGTCTTGTAAAAGGCAGCCATATTGTTGTGCCACGCATTCACAATGAAAAAGAAGCCTATATTTTACAAAATAAAGACCAACGAATTGTATTTGTTATTCCATTTGAAGATGATTATTCGTTAGTTGGAACAACTGATGTAGAGCATAACGGCGCAGCGCAAGATGTAAAAATTAGCGATGATGAAATCGATTACTTAATTGATATCACTAACAGCTACTTTAAAAACCACATTAAACGCGAAGACATAGTCCATACTTTTTCAGGTGTGCGCCCACTGCTTGATGATGAGTCTATAAATGCACAAGCCGTAACGCGTGACTACAAGCTAGAGCTTTCAAGTGAAGGCAAACATACTCCACTGTTGAGCGTATTTGGTGGAAAAATTACCACTTATCGTAAACTGGCTGAAGCCGCTGTTGATAAGTTAGAAGACTTTTATCCGCAAATGGGTAAGGCATGGACTAAACACAGCGCATTACCTGGGGGCGACTTTAATAACGTTGAAGCGCTGACTCAAGAACTTAAATCTTTGTACCATTGGCTACCCGAAGTGACGTTAAAACGCTTTGTACGCACCTATGGCACACGCACAAAAATTATTTTAGGCAATGCGACACAACTCAGTGATTTAGGGCATGACTTTGGCCATGGCTTATTTGCAGCTGAAGTTGATTACTTATTAAAGCAAGAGTGGGCTGGTAATGCTTACAACATTTTATGGCGTCGTAGTAAACTGGGTTTACGTTTTAGCGATGAGCAGATTACAGTTTTAAATAATTATATTGAAACACTCAATTAATAAGCCGTTTCATTATCACTATTTCCCGTTTTTCCCTTTATGGTTTAACAAGCTATAAAGGGGCTTTTATTCTTAACTATTCAGCCGACTGGTATAGGTAGTTAAACCCACTAAGCGTTGCCGATTTAATATCAAACTCGCTGCATTGCACGCCTATTTTTGTCAATGCCATAGTAAAACATTTATTGAGTTGTGATGTACCAATAACAACAACCTGCGTATTACTGAGTAGCTGCCATTCACTTGCATAACGCGCTGCTCTTACATCACTGCCAATTAGTACACCCGATAGGTACGCTTTTGCTTGTACTGGGGTTAGTTCTTTAGACAGTTGGCGTGTTCGCACACTAAAAATACCATGGGCTAAATTTCCGCTATCACTACCCAATGTTAAATCGCAACCTTGTTCAAACGCTTGCCAATCAAATTCACCCTCAGCGCAATCGTCAGGAATTAATACACTTTGATGGCACAGTAAGTCGTATAACTCGCCGGTCATGGCGGTTTTAAAACAGATTATTTTACCATTGTTAATTAGCACCCACTTGGTATGTGTGCCCGGCAAACACAGTAAAATTTTACCTGTTTGATACTGCTCATTTTGTTTTAAAAAACCCAGTATTTGTAGTTCTTCACCGCGCATTACGTCTATTAGCGAGTTTTGCAACGTACATTTTGTACCAGGTAGGGCGTTAATCGTGTGGCCTTCGCAATCAAAACTGACAGCAGCATCAAGCAAGCCCTCAGGGTTAATTGGGCACTCTAGATAAGGGGTTTCATGCCAACCAATCGTTGATGTAATTTGGCCTGCAATATAAATAGGTAATACACCATGTTGCACTGTCCAAGGTGTAATGGCGTTAATGAGTGTTTGTTGAAAGTCTTGGTTAACTTTTACAACACCAGGGCCATCACATTGATCAATTAAAGTTAATTCATCGCCCTCACCTACTTTACATAAGTAAGCGCGTAAATGGCTTGTGCCCCAGTCAACGGCTATAAACAAAGATGAAGTAGTCAAACTTTAAAGCCTCCCACCGTCAATTTTTATGCCTTGCCCGGTGATCATACTGCTTTCATCGGCGGCTAAAAATAACGCTAAATTAGCCACGTCATCTGGCGTTACTAATTTTTTAAGCGCCATGGCTTCCATCCATTTGACTTGCTCTTCCTCGGTGAACCAGCTTGCTAATTGACGTTCAGTTGCAACCCAGCCCGGTAGTATGGCATTAACGCGAATACCAAACTCACCATAATCGCGAGCAAGTGCTTTGGTCATACCTATTAAACCCGCTTTAGCGGTTACATAGCCTGCCATTTGCGGCTGACCCATAATGGCATTAATAGAACTAAAATTAATAATACTGCCAGCACCTTCTTGTTGCATAAACGACATAGCAACTTGAGAAGCAAAAAAAGCAGGATTTAAATTAATCTGTAAGCATTGATCCCAATCTTTAACGGTCACATCTTCACTGGCTTGACGACGATCGTTTGCAACGTTATTGATAAGTACATTTACGCTACCAAGAGCGGCACATGCATCGACCAATGATCGTTGCAAAGAATTCGAATCAGTGACATCTACTTGTCTGTACCATAAATTAGCATCGGGTAAATCGCTAATAAGCGCTTGCGCGGCTTCATCATCTATATCAATGAATGCCACTTTGGCCTGCTGTTTAACAAACGACTCAACCATTGCTCTGCCAATGCCTGACGCACCCCCAGTGATAAAAATAACCTTGCCAGAAAGGCTGTGATATTGAGCTTGAGTGTTCAAATTAAATTTCCTTACAGCATGTTTTCAGTTCAACTTAAACCTTTTAAAATACGGTTACTTAGAGAGAAAGAGCCAAACCAAGGTGTTATTGCTGTGTTAAAATAATTAGCGATTTAAAAGTTTATACCATATCCTTACGTACATTAATATGATATATGATATATAATTAAGCAATAATGAACTCGGAAATTCGCACGATGAAAACTCAACCTCGCCAAAATTTAACTCACCAATTAACCCATGATTTAGGGTTTGCAATAGTGCGGGGCGTTTACCCAGTAAGCGAAGGACTGCCTTCAGAAGCCGACCTATGTATTAAATACAACGTAAGCCGCAGTGCAACGCGCGAAGCAGTTAAAATGTTGTCGGCGAAGGGGCTCATTTCATCGCGCCCTAAACAAGGTATTCGTGTTTTACCAGAAAGCAGTTGGAATATGTTTGATACCGATGTACTACGTTGGATTTTAAGCAGTAAGCCGTCACTGTCGTTATTAAAGGAATTTACCCAAGTACGTGTTGCACTGGAGCCACAAGCAGCCGCATTAGCTGCGGTAAGTGCCACACCAGAGCAACTTGCAGAAATTGATAACGCACTTGCGCGCATGGCCGATGCCGATGAAGGATTAGACGATCCGTTAGAAGCCGACATAGCTTTCCACACCAGTATTTTAGTAGCGAGTAACAACCGCTTTTTTGTGCAGCTGACTGAATTTATTAGCACCGCTCTTAGAGTAAGTATTCGTTACACTAATCATATTAAAGGTGTACCGGGTGCAGACGTAAATAAACATGCTGATATTTTAGACACAATTAAATCGGGTAACCCCGAGCGCGCTAAAAAAGCGGTCGAAACAATTTTAGAAGAAGCGCTAGAACTCATTGAATCGAAACTCGATTGATGACCAGAAAACACTATTAAAAAAGGGAGCTAATGAGCTCCCTTTTTACTGCTTATTATATTTTTATACCAATCCGCTTAATTAAGTGATCTATTTTGAGGATAGATAAACGTGTTGATAGCTAGGCAAAAAATTCGCTGTTTAGTTGTTCTAAATGAGAATTTTTTAACGCAAATAGCAACACTTTTAGCCCCTAAAAATGATTAAGTATTATTGCGGATTGGTATTAGTTAGCTCAAAAATAAGTGATGTTTGCGGGAATGAAATTGGCATTTGTAGGCCAAATTCCATCAACGCTTCACCCGTGAAGGTTTGCCCGTTAACGGCTGCAATAGACGAAGGACGGTATTCTTCAAATTGAACAGGCCACACTAAATTAAGTGTGTACTGTGTATCTGCATCTAAACCAACAAAACGAAGCTTATTAGGCGCGGTACGTGGTGTTTCGCGTACACTGTTATACGCAAATAACGCTTTTGATTTTTGCTCGTCGATTAAACCAAAGTTAATTGATAAATCGTCGCTATCTAGGCGGTATAAATCGGCGCCATGAATAAAGTCACGGTGCTCTTTGTGCAGTGCAATAGCCGCTTTAAGTGCACTGTATTCGTGATCGGTGAGTTCACGTGGATCCATTTCGATTCCCATGTGGCCAAACATGGATACCGCAGCACGCATTTCAATACTTACATTACGACCAGTGATATGACAATCACGCGGCCCTACGTGTGCCCCCATAACCGACGATGGGAAGAAGAATGAACAACCACGTTGAATTTCAAGGCGGTCAAGCGCATCGTTAGAATCCGACGTCCATACACGGTCTGTATGTGCTAGCACACCGTAATCTACACGTGCACCACCTGATGAACAGCTTTCTATTTCAAGGCCTGGGTGCGCTGCTTTAATACGATCAATTAAACGATACAGTGCCAGTGTTTGTTGATGCACTGCTGGTTTTCCATCGAAGTTACCCGCATGGTTAATATCGCGGTTCATATCCCACTTAATGTATTTAATAGTTGGGTATTCAACCAAAATATCGTCAATGGCTTTGTATAAGTATTCAACTACCTCTTTGCGCGTTAAATCAAGCACAAGCTGGTTTCTGAAGCTTAGTTGCTCGTTATTTTCTGAGCCTAATACCCAATCAGGATGAGCACGATATAAATCGCTATCTGGGTTTACCATTTCTGGTTCAAACCAAATACCAAACTCCATACCTAAGCTGTTTACATGATCGATAACTGGCGATAAGCCATTTGGATAAATTTCGTAATCTACCGTCCAATCACCTAAGCCGGCATAATCACCACGGCGGCCTTTAAACCAACCATCATCCAGTACAAAGCGTTCGATACCTAAAGGAGCTACTTTGTCGGCTAGCTGACAAAGTGTGTCTACATCGTGATCAAAGTAAATGCCTTCCCACGTGTTGTAGTGGACTGGGCGTGTTTTTTCGCGTTGTGCTTGGCTAAGTAAATTAGCTTTAACAAAGCGGTGGAAATTGCGTGAAAGCGCACTAAAGCCATCGCTTGAAAACGATCCATAAATACTCGGGCTTTGATACGTTTGACCTTTAGCAAGGGTAAGCTCGCCAGGTAATAATAACTCGCCCATTTGCACATAACGTCGCCCTTCAGGTAGGAGCTCTGCACGTAGTTTATTGTTACCACTCCACCCTAAATGAAAACCGTAACATTCGCCATGCTGCTCACCGGCATTTTCGTTATGTACTAACAAACCTGGAAATACATCATGTGATGTTTTGCCTTTGCGGTTTTCACGAACAAAGCTGCCTAATACTAAATCAACAGATTGACGTTGAAATTCGTTTGACCAGCGCCCTTCAAAACTGACTATTTTGCTGACGCTATCTGGTAATTGAAACGTTGGCGCTGCACAAAAACTTACGCTTAGTGGTGAGTCACCTAAATTAGTTAACACGGTGTGTGCACTTAAAACATTTGTGTTGTTATCAAGCGTAATACTATGAACTACTTCAATTCCACGTAATGTATCTTCACTTACAAACTCAAGCGTTGCTGATGATGGCTGACGCACCTCCTTGAGTGTAGGCCCTACAGACCAAGCAATTGAATCATTTACAAGCTCAAGACCAGGTGCACCAGTAAAGCCCTCACCTAACAGAGGAGAAAGAGAAATAGGCGCTTCTTCAACTACGGCACATTTTACTTCTTGACGGGTAGCAAGTTGAGTGAGCATTAACTCAGTTGTTTGCGCAGATAGACGCTTACCAAAATACAGTAACGCAGGTGTTTTGCTTTGGCAGTTGAAAATAACGGTGCTGTTTACACTGTCTAATCGATAAAATGATTTAGTGTTGGCCATGATTTTCCTATCCTCTTCTTCATTGTGTGAGTTATTAATATACCGAGGTAATGTTTGTGATATGCGTAGCTAGGCCTCAGAGTTTTTAGACATAAGCTATCAGACAGCAACCCCGTATAGTAGTATATATCATATAAATTAAGTTTTAACAGTTTTAATCTCGCAAATAAAGATGAGACCACGAGCTATAAAATTTATAACTCATACTGATTCACTTATCTGAATTTGAAATAATAAACCTTTGGACAAGAGTTTAGGTTTTCTATGCGGTAATTAAATATTTTAAAATAAAAATCGGCCAAAGCTTAACTTTGGCCGATTATGTCTACGTTAGTTACTTATTGCTGAGTTGTTTATTGTTTTACTGTGTTGTCAATTGCTGAAGATTTACCAGCCCATTGAGCGTTTAATCCAAACACAACTTTATTCACAGTTAATGCAAATGCGACACACACAAACAACGTTACCGGCATTAAGTGAATGTAGTGAATAGTAGTGTGAAGCGGTGAGCTTTCAAATGTCAGCATTCCGTACATCACAACACCTAAAATTACTGCGGCAATACCTGCTCGCGCATCCACATTTTTAAACAACAAGCCAACCACAAAAATTGAAAATATAGGCATACTTAGTAAGCCGTTTAGCTGCTGTAGTAAGTTAATAATACTGTCTGCTTGCTGGTAAATAGGCACAAGCACCAGCGTCAAACTAGTTAATAATAATGTTACATAACCACTTAGCTTTACTACACTTGGTTCTTTATTAAAATATGCTTCGTGAATATCACACACATATAATGCCGTAGATGAGTTTAGTAAACTGTTATAAGTTGAAAGCACTGCGGCGGCCATTGCTGCCGCAAACACACCCGTTAACCATGTAGGCATAACATCACCTACAATACGTCCGTATGCGGCATCACCAATGTCGCCATACAACTTGTAGGAAATAATACCAGGTAATACTACAATTGCCGGAACAATCAAAAGGCGAATGCCTGCTGCCGCAAAGATCCCTTTTTGCGCTTCTTTGACATTGGGTGCTGCCATAGCGCGCTGGGTAATCGTTTGATTAGTTCCCCAGTAAAACATCTGAATGAATATCATACCAGTCAGCAGCGTTGGCCAAGGGATAGGCGAATCAGGCCCGCCAATTAAAGTTAAGCGCTCTTGTGGGATACCGCTAAAGTCATAATCGATGGCGTTAAGCGCTAAGAACACGACAAGTATTGCCATACCGAGCACCAGTAACCCGTTGTAAGTATCCGACACCGCAACAGCGCGCAGACCACCAAAAAAGGCATAAATGGCACCTACAATAGCGAATGCGGTCGCGATGTACATGAGTGGAATATCAACTTTAAACATAGTTTGCATAAATAGCGCACCCGAGTAAATTACCGCAGGCATGTAAATGAGTGCATTTCCTGTAAAAAACAAACTGCCAATAACGGCGCGGATATGCTTGTTGTTATAGCGCTTTTCTAATAATTCAGTCGTTGTTGTACAGTTATATTTGTAATAAACCGGAATAAACACTTTAGCCAATAATATTAGACCTATAATCGCCGCAAGCTCCCACCAAACTAACAAAGCCATTTGGTTACCATTCATGCCAACTAACTGGTCTGTACTTAAATTAGTAAGCGTGATTGAACCGGCAACAAATATCCAGGTTAAACCGCCTCCTGCTAGAAAATATTCTTTATTTTGAGTTTGCTCACTACGTCCCTGATCGCGACATTTTAAGTATGTAAATAAACCAATTAGGCTCGTTACAATAGCAAAAACTAACACTTGGATCATACTATCAGACATTTTTACTCTCCTGCATTAGCGCGCATTTGCACACCTAATATCGTATTTTCTGAGCAATAGTTATGTTGTTTAATTAAGCGGTTAACTTGAACTAGCGACGATAACATTGCATGGATAGGTAATAAGTAATTTTGTTTATTAAGCTCAACAATATCAGTGTCTGGCAGTTTTCTTAGCACTTCTTCGTCGATTGTGTAGACACCTTTTACTCGTGTTTTCTTTCCATCACTAAAATTAATAACCAATTCTATTTCTTTAAGTAAGCTCAAAGAGAGTAACTTTTGGGTAAATTCATGTGAAAACTGTTCTCGCTGATAGTACTCACTCATTTTATCTTGCACTTGATGCAAAAATTGGCTCGGTTCGCCATTTTGGAATAAAGCTTCGCCCTGTGAATTATTCACATAGTCACTTTGTTCATTTATGTAAATAGTGAGTGTTTTATCTTTTTCAGGATCTGGCCCTAACTCGAATGGGGCTCGTAAAAACGCTGAAGGAACATGAACTGCTAGCCACTCTTGTTCTGTGAAGAACACATTGTGACCAGCGACTAAACCAAGCAATCCGACAGCGCGAAATTGCCCTTGAGTAGGCTCTTTCATATAAACAACGGGAAAGCTACTCGCAGCTGCGCCAAACTCATGAACAACTAATGATGCGTGGTGATGATTCTTTGAAAAGGCGAAATTGCTATGTGGTTTTATTTTTATATCCTGATGTTTTACAGGATCAAGTAGTACATAGTTAGACATGTTTATCTCTCGTCAAAGGGAATTACAGTTTTGCAAAACCCAATGAATTTACTTTATTAATAAGATCTCTGTGAGTGGGCAAATTATATTTCAGCTGATCTATACGTATTTTTGTCATCTGTAGCTGTTTTTTTGCTAGCTCACCTTGATTATAAATATGTTCCATTTGACTAAAGTCAGACTTAAACCCAACACCATATAAGATGTACTGATAGCTAGCAGCACTAAATGCTTCTACATTATCAGTAAAGTCATACTCGCTTGGGGAGCTATAACGCCAAATAGACAATAACTCTTGTAAAGAATTAGGAATACTCTGTGTATCGCGATGCTCAAGCCAAAACGGCTCAGTACGCTCACTCAAAGCATAATGTAACTTAAGAAAATCAATTACACCGCGCCACTTTTTCAACATGATTGCATTAAAACGTTTTGCAGTAATAGGCATTAACTCTTTATTTGCAGGCAGTTGATCCGCGATATAATTTGCAGACGCTTCAATAAGCATAAGCGCTGATGCCTCTAGTGGTTCTAAAAACCCTGAAGCTAAGCCAACAGCAACACAATTATTCTTCCAGAAAATTTTTCGGTGCCCTGGTTTGAAATTTATTTTTTTCGCTGTTTTTACCTCTTCCAAACCAACGTAATTCGCAAGTGTTTTGCGAGCTTGTTCTTCTGAACAATGTTTACTCGAATACACATAACCAACACCACGGCGTTCTTGTAAGCCAATATCCCATATCCAACCTGCCTCTTGAGCTGTTGAAATAGTATGACAAGCAATAGGATCATGTTCATTGATATAAGGAACTTGGGTGGCTATGGCCGTATCAGCTAAAAAAACATCATCGCAAGGAACAAACGGAACTTTTAGAGTTTCACCAAGCAACAAGCTTCGCATGCCTGAGCAATCTACAAATAAATCAGCTAGTTGTGCGCCATGTTCTTTGGTCTGTAAACAAGTGATATCACCACATGAAGCTTGCTCAATACGCTCAACGGTATCGCTAATGTGCTCAACACCAAGTTCACTAATACAGTGCTTTCGTAATAAAGTGATAAACTTTGCCGCATCTAAATGGTAGCCATAGTTAGCTATCACTTCGTACTCTTTGTTCGCAATAGTTTTCGGGGCTAAACCCTGTTCACATAAATATTGCTGAAAGCTGACTGCTTCAGAAAATGAACAAGTAGGTTCAACTACAGACTGCCAGTAAGGTGCTGGATCAACTTTATTAAACCCTTGTGGCTCTGTAAACGGGTGATAATAGACATCACCTTTTGCATTTACCCAGTTTACAAATTTACTAGCTTGTTTGAAAGTAGCCCCGCATTCACGCATAAATTGCGTTTCTGAAATTCCCAACTGTGCTAATGTTTTACGCATTGTTGGCCATGTACCCTCGCCAACGCCAACTACTGAAATTTCAGGCGATTCAATTAGGGTAACTTTAATACCTTGGTTGGAAAGGTTGCGAGCGTGTTTCTTTGCAAGAATGCCTGCAGTTATCCACCCTGCTGTGCCACCACCCAAGACAATAATTCGATTAATAACACCAGACAAAACGTTTACCTTTTCATTGCATGTTAAACATCAAGAAAAAAGGGGGTAAATCCCCCCCCTTTAAACTTACATCATAACCTGACTAGAACGAGCCTCGAATACCTAGTGCATAGCGAGAGCCTGAACGAACTTGTTCAGTAAAGTGACTTGCTAAGCTACCGTGTTTAGACGTGTACTCATCAGTAATATTAATACCCTCAAGTATAACTGTAAGATTGTCGTTTATGTCATAGCTGGCGCTGATATCCCACTGTCCATAAGTATCTACATACTCAGGCTCACCAGTATCACCGTTACGAAGAGTTTGTAAAAATGATTCACGATTATTGTAAGCAATACGGGCTTGGAAGCCGTCTTTTTCATAGAAACCAATTAAGTTTTGTGAATCACCTAATCCTTCTAACTGAAAGCCATCTTCACTGTCACTATTAACAATAGTTGCATTTGCTTGGAAACCAAAACCATTTTCAAACGTGTGAGTCCAAGCCATTTCTAGACCTTCAACTTGTGCAGTAGCGCCATTACGTGGACGACTTACTTCGAAATCATAGCTTCCACTTGCTAAAGAGAAAGACTCTGTAGCCGGTGTTACTGTAATAAAGCCTTCAACGTCTTTGCTGAAAATACCAAAAGATACGGCGCTTGCATCATCGTAGTACCACTCGTATGACATATCCCAGTTTGTTGATAGGAATGGAGTCAAGTTAGGGTTACCACCGCTTGCTAGTAAAATATCTGGGCGAGTTGTACCTATATTTGTCACTGGACGCATTGCTTCTAATGTTGGTCGAGTAATCGTTTCTGAGTAAGCAAAACGTAACAACATGTCATCTTCAACTTCAAACTTAGCGTTTAAGCTAGGAAGTAAATTTGTGTAAGAGTTTTTAAGCGTAATAGGAACAGAAGCTCGTTGACCGTTTGCATCTTCAATGTAAACCTGGTCAAGGATTGTACCGTCTAGTGGATTTTGAGCAATATCAACTAATGTAGCCTGATTACCCGATGCTGTAGTTGTAGTTTCACTGTAGCGAACACCAACATTTACAGTCCATGGTATATCACCTAAATCACCTTGGAATACAAAGTCAGCGTAAGCCGAAAATATTTCTTCTTCTATTTCAAAACTTGTACCTAACTCAACCGGCGTATAACCATTTAACGCTGCAAACGCTGCAATATTTGCATCTGCATCATCACCGCGGTTGGCTGACTGACCAGAAATAGCTGCATCAGATTCTAAGTACGATAAGTAATCATCTACATTGTAACCAAAGAATGAAGATGGAATACCATTAAACCAACCATTTGGTGTAACTAGATATGCTAAGTCATCTGGAACATCTAGACCGTAACCACAGTAGAAACAATTTGGTAAACTTGGCGATTGAAATACTTTAGCTTCTTTTGTTCTATCTTGTGTGTATACACCGTAGCGTAACTGAGTAAACGTTTCGCTATTTGGTGTGTAAGTGAAATCTGCACGCATTTCTGTGATTTCATCAGTACGCTCATCACCTCCACGCTCTACGTAGTGCGCACGAAGTTTACTTGAGTCTGCTTGAGTGAATGGGCCGTTAATTCCATCAGAAGATAAACCCGGTAAATCACCACCACCAGTGAAGTCATATGTATAACCGTTTGCGTAACCCATTACGGTGAAAACACGGCTTTGATCGCCACTTAAATCTTCAGCTTTAGACGTAGAAATATCGATATCTACTTTTAACTGATCTGTTAGTTTCCAATCAGCATTAAAGCCAAAAGATTGAATTTTAACGTTGCGGTCTAAACCTTGTTGAACAAAGTCAGTTGCACCTGAGCCCCCACCATTTGGATCGTCAAACGCATTGTGTGACCAATAAGTCACTGTTTCTGTTGATGGATCTACCTGAAAATCACGGAAGTTACCTGGAGTAAACCAGTTTGCATAGTTACTTACTTGAGACTCAACTTCAAATTTTGAATAAATACCGTCAAACGTTAAAGTTAGATCATCGCTAGCAGCGTATTGAAATACCAGTGTACCACTTGTGCGCGTGCGGTCTTCAACGTTTGAAGTTAAATCTAAATTACGTGGTACCCATACATTAAATGCTTCTTTACCTGTACCTGCAGCAGCATCAAAGTCATTTGTTTGGATACGATCGACACGGTAAAAGCCACGTGTATCAGCTTGGTTAATTTGTGCATCACGCTTTTGTACTGATAAAGAGGCTAGTACGCCTAATTTATCTTCCATAAAAGTGTCACTTATGAGACCTGAAAATGCAGGGGTTGTGCTTTCAGATAAGCTGTCGTAAGTTGCTTTTACATTACCCACAGCTTTGAAACCGTCCAAGTCAAAAGGTTTAGCTGTATTCAAATTAATGTATGAACCAATACCACCTTCTTGATTAGCAGCATTTGATGTTTTGTAGATATCTGCACCTGAAATTAGCTCTGAAGCAAGTGTGTCGAAGCTAAACTCACGGCCAGCTCTTTCCGACGCCATTTGACGGCCATTAACAGTAACCAAGTTAAACTGAGGGCCAAAACCACGCACTGATATAAGCTGACCTTCACCACCGCTACGGTCAATAGCAACACCCGTAATACGTTGTAGTGACTCTGCTACGTTTTGATCAGGAAATTTACCAAGATCTTCCGCCGAAATACCATCAGAAACGATGAGCGCTTCTTTCTTATCAGAAAAAGAACGCTTAAGGCTACTTATTAAGCCACGAACTTCAATAACTTCGATATCTTTTTCTGCTGTAGTCTCTTCAGCCCCTTGAGCTGCAACATGCCCGCTTGCCAGTACACCAGCGATGGCTAAACTGAGCGCGGTTTTCTTGTTGAACGATAAATTATTGTTAATTATCATTTTTTTAAAAACTCCTGATTGTGTGTAGTTATTTTGTCGTTGTGTTGGTTGAATAGTTTCAAAACTATCTCAAATACTATTTATATTATAAATACTTTAAAACAAGAAAAAGTGCAACCTTTTCCTTAATATTAGGCATCATTTTGTTACTATGGATTTTCTTTCTGTTTTCTTTTTTTTAACATAAAACCCAACATTAAAGTGTTGAGTTTAATTACGAAAATGCATAAATAATAACCTGACTGTATTCTTCATCAGGCAATAAGCTAGCTTTTGGATAATTTTCGCGATTGGGCGCATCAGGCCAATTCTGTGCTTCAAGACACAGTGCTTGGCGTGGCTTGAAAGGGTCACTAACAAAATTAGCTGTGTATAATTGCATACCTGGCTGAGTGCTTTTGAGTGTTAAATTAATACCGGTTTGCTGTGACGTTAATGTAGCCATTGTATGAAGGCTGTCTTCGTTTTCAAATACATAGCAGTGATCTAAGCCATTGGCCGCATCTAATTGTGTATCACTTTGCGACAATGCATCTTTTACTAATTTTGGCTTAATAAAATCAAAGCAGCTATTTGCAACGGGAGCAGGTTCACCTAATGGAATGCTGTGCTCGTTAATGGGTAAGTAGTGGGTTGCATTTACCTGTAGTAAATGATTGGCAATGGTGTCGCTGCCCTCAAGATTAAAATAACAATGGTTGGTAAAGTTAACGAGAGTTTCTTTGTTACAAGTTGCTTTAAACTTAAGTGAAAGTTGCCCATTTTCTGCAGTGATGGTTTGCCATACTTTTAATTGGCCCGGAAATCCCTGCTCGCCATCCTCTGAGCAATAATAAAGTTCAACTTCACTATCAGTTTGCTGAATCACTTGCCACTGCACTTTATTAAAGCCCTTCACACCACCATGCAGACTATTTGGACCATTATTTTTATCGAGTTGGTAATCTGTTCCGGCTAAAGTAAAACGCCCTTCTGCAATGCGGTTTGCATACCGGCCCACTGTTGCACCTAAATAAAACGGGTTTTGAAGATAATAGTGCGGATCGTCGACGCTGAGCGTCATTTCTTGGTTTTTAAATTTAATGCTTTTGATTATTGCGCCAAATGGCAATATTTCGGCAGTTAAATGCTTAGCGTCACTAAGCCGTATAACCTGCATTGGTTCATCAATGGTTGTCATCGTCACGCACATTCCCCAAAAGTTACCTAAATAACTATATTAGTTAGATAAGGCAGCTATATATACTATAAATAATATATAACTCAAATCGGTAACTCAATTAAAAAACGTTAAATTTTTTAATAAAATTTACAATTGCGTTATTTATTTAACGTTAATACTGACTACCTTTCAGCTATTGGCACTCAATTATTTATAATGAGCTAAGTTGAAATGTGCGTAACCCCACAATATCGGTTTGTAAATTAAGCCATATGCTGCTCAAGTGCTGCTTTTTCTTCAGTGCTCAATGCGTGCTTAGCTTTTTTAGCAAAGTCATACCTGACCATAACGACCTTGCCAATCGCGCAACATTTATCATGCTGAAATGCCTCTTGCTTAAGTACAAAAGAGCTAGTGCCTATGTGTTCTACAGAGGTTTTAATCGTGATCTCGTGGCCATAAAATAACTCCCCTACAAACGACACCTCTATTTTGGCAATAATTAGCTTCCAATCATGTGGGTTTAAGTCTGGCGTAAAAAATTTAAAAATAGGTACGCGTGCGGCTTCAAACCACACGGGTAGTACGGTATTGTTGATGTGTCCGAGTGCATCTGTTTCGCTAAAGCGCGGTATCACTTTTTCAGTAAACATATTAATCCAAAAATAATTATACAAAGGTAAACCATGACGGACTTTATTCGCGTTTATGAAAACGCATTGAGCGATGATTTTTGTGAAAATTTTATTAATACGTTCACGCAAAGCCCGCATGTAAAACAAGGGGTTACGTCAGGTGGTGTTGATTTAAAGAAAAAAGACAGCCACGACCTGCACCTAAATAGTCACCCCGAATATGCAGAGCAATTAAAACACATACAACAAACGACTGCACAGCATGTTTTTAAGTATATTGAAGAACATATTTTTATGATGATTGGCGCCTTTGGCTTAAAGGTTTATCATCCAAAAACGGGGGAAGTAGTAGATTTAACTCAAGAGAACTTTGAAGAAGTAGGCAAACCACAGCTCCCTGTCCTTGTGCAGCAAATATTTAGATTAGGCAACATTCAAGCGCAGAAATACGAGGTCAATAAAGGGGGGTACCCGTATTGGCATAGTGAGGTTTACCCGCAGTTACAACACAATGAAGCACTGCATCGTGTACTTTTATTTATGTTTTACTTAAACGATGTAGAGGAAGGCGGGGAAACAGAGTTTTACTATCAAAACCGTAAAATAGCCCCTAGAAAAGGCACCATGGTGATAGCGCCTGGTTACTTTACGCATACACATAGAGGCAATAAGCCAGTATCAAACGATAAGTATATTTTAACCTCGTGGGTGCTATTTAACCGTGCAGAGCAAATATATGGTGCACCTAAAAGCTAAACCAATAAAAAAGCCATAAGTAACACTTATGGCTTTTTTATATATTTAATAGACGAACTCTTTAACCAAGTAGCTCGTCAAACATATCAAACAGCTTATCAAGCTCTTCGACTGTGTTGTAATGCATACAACCAATACGTACTACGCCGCCTTTATCAAGCACGTTTAATTGCTTACACAAACCTTGCGCGTAAAAATGTCCATCCCACACACATATATGCTGTTTGCCTAAAAACTCTGAAACGGCGCGAGGCTCAAGCCCTTCAAACGTTAAAGCAAATGTAGGTGTACGTTCGTTTAAGCGATCAAAGTCATCAATACCGTACAATTTTATACGAGGGTAATTAACCAAACGCGTTAAAAAATGCTCACTAAGCGCCATCTCATGCTGTTTGGTTTTAGCAAACGCCACGCTTAGCTTTTCGCGGCGCGTATGGCCATCATCAAGCTCGCTTATTGCAGCAATGTAATCAACAGCAGCAACAAACCCTGCCATTGCTTCAAAGCTTTGGGTACCGGTTTCCCAGCGTCCCGGCGCTACATCTTTAGCGGGTTCGACTTTATAAGGTGTAAAACCTTCTAAGTGCTCAGTTTTACCAAAAACCATACCTAAGTGCGGGCCAAAAAACTTATATGCCGAGCAGGCTAAAAAGTCACAATCAAGTGCCTGTACGTCAATAAGCTCATGCGGCGTATAATGCACAGCATCAACATACACAAGAGCGCCTACAGCATGAGCAAGCTCTATAATACGTTTAATATCGTTAATTGAGCCTGTGGTATTTGAGGCATAGGTAACAGCCACCAATTTAGTCTTGCTGTTTAATAAGCTTTCAAACTGCGTCATATCTAGGCTGCAATCGGCTTCATTAATCAAGGCAGTATTAACCTTAACGCCTTTATCTTCTGCGGCTTGCTGCCATGACGATACATTTGAAAAGTGATCGGCGTTAGTCACGATAATCTCATCACTTGCCTGCCAATCGCGCGAAATAGCACGGCTAAAACTAAAGGTCAGGCTGGTCATGTTAGGACCAAACACTATATTTTGAGCACTTGGCGCATTGAGTAAATCTGCTGCAGCTTGGCGAGCATTTGCCATTAACTCAACGGTTTTATCACTTGAAAAAAACGCACCACCTAGGTTTGAGTTGTAGTGCCCTAAATAAGCAGACATTGCATTTAGTACAGGCTGTGGCACTTGAGATCCACCTGGTCCGTCTAAAAATATCGGCGATTTACCATCAACGGTTTGTATTAATGCCGGAAACTGCTCACGTAATTGCGCTATGTTCATGCCGATTCCTTAAGAGGTAAGTACAAAACAATCCAGATAACCTGGCTTGCTGGCATCGACTTTATTCATTGGCGTCGCGTTGTGCCACACTTGACGATCGTTTATTAGTGCAAACATACCGTCTTTAATTTCCATTTTAAAACATGGTTCAGCTTGTTTGTTTTCATATACAAGTAACTCGCCACCTTCGAGGTTTTCGTGCGAAACACCGCATACGCAGACGTGGTCAAAGCCATCTTGGTGAACACCTTCTGGCGCTGCTGGTGTATCGCTATCAATGGCAAGCATTCTAAATTGATGTATTTCAATATCACGCTCTTCATCAATACCTGTAATAGCGCAAAATTCGCTAACAATACTTTTCATGCCATCTGATTCAAGTAAGCTTTGCTCTAAATTTTCGTAAGTACGCTCAACGTTACCTTGAAACGTATTAATTGAGTCGTCTTGAACAAATGCTTTGGCAGCTTGTAATTTTAGCTCACCATTTTGAAATTTAATTACTGAATAACGACGCTTACGAAATTCACCATCTGCATAGGGATTTGCAGGTAGGTTGTCAAAAGAAGGCTTAACCAAATCAATATTTGCTTGGTTAATAAAACGAAGTTGCAGTAAATTCTGGTTGTTTAATGCAGTCATGAAATCTCGCCTAAAATAATGAGAATATTGGGAGGGATTTTAATGCATGTAGCGAGGAATTTCTGAGCATAAATTGAGGTATAAAAGATTAAAAGTTAAAGTTTAAGATCTAAATCTATACTTTATTGAAAATTTAATTCAAAAAAATTGGCTACACTGTGTAGCCAATCTATTAAGGTTAATCATCACTATAATTAAAGTCTGTACCTGAAAAAAACATTCACTGTATTAGTTCAAATGCGACATTAATATCACAGCTTTGTGCCAAATAATGGATAGTGTATGTATTATCTTCTAAAACACCATCACACCCGCTTATTGACGCTAATTTATAGCCTGTATTTGCAGAGATATTAAAGGCTAACGTATCGCCATGAAAGCTTGTATAGTTTTCAACCCCATTATTTAGCACTCCATTACCATCTGAATAGACAGTAACATCATACCTTGGCTCAAAAATCGTAAAAGTAATCTCTTCTTGATTTTGACATGTTGTACCTTGCAAATACTCACAAAGCACTATCTCATCGCGATCATTTGAAATAAACTCAATGACCTTGTTTTGGCCGTCTTGCTCGTAGGTAAATTTACCCTCAACTAATTCAAGTGATGTAAATTTGATGTCGTTTTTCCAAAGCTCATAACCACCAATATAGTAAATCCCCCACTTTACAAAGTTCTCGCCACTGCGTTCGTAAATTTTAAAAGGAATTTCATGATCATAAAACTTATCTGCGCTTGTATTTGCATTATAGTTTTCAAAGTAAAGCGACGCGTAAGAAAAGCGTTCTTCCCCTGAATTAGTATCAAATGATCTAGATACACGTTCAACAACTTGGTAGTTATCATTACTGTTAATAAGCCTATAATTCATTGAGAAATCTATTAAACATGTTTCTAAAGCCAAATCGCAATCAGAACCGTATCTCCCAGTTAGTTGATCATATTTTCGGCTTCGGATAAAGCTGTCATCTTTAAACTCACCTTGAATGGAGCTTGTAGAATATGTGAAGAATACTTGGCCATCTTCGTATATCTGCAGCTCATCCCAGATGTTCTCTAAGTCATGGCCCTCTTTAAATAAATGACGACCAGCAAAGTTACTCGGTGTTATTACTTGCTCTTCCAGCCTTATCATTACGGCAACATTAATCTGCCTTTCATCTTCATATTGGCTTTGCATTATTACTTGATAACCAAGGTCTATATCTTTAGTAATATAAATATCTTCAACGCTATTAGAGGTCGTAATTTTAAGCCCTGTTGCTGTTTGCTGCCAAGTAAAGCTTTCTGTTTGCGCTGCATCAATAGTATCGACTACGCTACCTGTTCCATTGTCATTTAGCAGTAATTCCTTAACTGTACTCTCAGATGGGATATCTAAAGACCAGCTACCAACCAAATCGTTTGAGGTTAAATCAATTTGAGGCACTACTGAATCAAATAACTTAACATGGCTATCACTATACCATTCCTCGACAAACTCATCGTTACGAAACTTACTTATACTTTGTTTCATTTCGTACCAGCCATCACCCAATTCAAAACGTTCTTTTAAGGTAATATAGGTCATTACATCTTTAAACCTAACTTCTACTTGAGAGCCATCCACGACCTCATACGCTATACTTTCATTTAATACATACTCATCAGAAAAATTAACTCTAATTTCGTCAAAGTATTTGTTCCAAGATATTGCTACTTGGTTATTGCCAGTAAAGCTGCCCTCATCATTTTCGTTAAGCCCTAATTTGAAAGAGGTAGAGGTAAAATAATCAGGATTATTAATTAAAAATTGCCCTGATAGTGTTTCTGGTTTTTCTACAAAGGTCGCATTAATTTCGCAGTCACTGTGTCCACTAAAGGCAATATAATATTCCCCCTCAATGTAACCTTCACAACCTTCTATTGAATCAACTTCATAGCCTTCATTAGGCACTATATTAAAACCAACCAGTTGAGAAAAAGGTACCTCTTGTACTGCAGGCTGTAATTGCCCAAATTCATTAGATTCAGCTGTTAAAGTTACACGTGGGTTTTTAGATTGATAAACGGTTTTATCGCTCTGTGTACAGCTACTACCTTGTTGGTAATTACAAATAGTATATGTTTCACCATCACCACTAACAATTTCAAAAAGCCATGTGCGCTCATCTTTTCGATATTCAATTACACCTTCATTTAACTGAGCCTCATACTCTATCCCGTCAATTGTTATCGTAAATGAGCCGTCATCATAATTAACTCTGATTCGATCCTCTATGACTTGATCACCAGCACTTTTATAAAGGTTAAAACTATTTTGTAATAAGTAAGGCGTAAACTCTGAATAGCTTAGATCTTTACTATACTGATAGATAAGTAATCCCTTTTGAATATCATCAATATCGCCTTCAGGAGAAAACCATTTAAACTCTCTTAATAAGTAGTAATAGCTGTTCTTTACTGCAACGATGTCATGGGTTACTTCAGCGCTTAAGTAGCATGTTTCATCAAACCCTTCACAACTGCTAACGGTGTAGCCATTATACTCATAGCGGCGTCTAGTTAGTTTGCCATCCTCAAGCCCCCCCTGGTAAGACGTCGTCCCAAGCCCTAACATTATGGTGCCATCGGCAAACACGTTCATATCATAAAGTTGTGCCGTACCAACAAAGCCGTGCCAACGCCCAACTAAATCGTCATTTGATAAAGACACCGTTTCTCTTTTTATCATTAAGCCAAATTGGCTATCAGCTGGGTCGGCTGATGAAGTATCTAATGAAACTAATTGATAGCCCGCTTTTAGATTTTTAGTAAACCAAAAATTAGTTATACCAATGCTACCGCCTTCATCATAGGTTACTATTAATTTATTATTTGTAAGCACCCACTCAAACGGTGCTAAATTATCACTTAAAACAGCGCCAGTTCCATCCTCATAAAATGCAATAGTCTCTAGGTGAGTAATATAATTACGGCTTTCAGCTCGCTGCATTTCCCACTCGCCAACAATATCTTCGACTGTCAAGCTTAATGTTTTACTTTTAAGGATAAGATTAGTAGTTTGTATTTCTTGCTTGTTTTGAACCTCAATGCTGTCTTCGTAAACTGTAATATCGCTTTTAATATCTATTGTTTTAAAAACATCGTTTTCACTGAGTACTTGCAGCGAAAATGAATTTAAATGCTCCTCATAAATAGTTTCAACATCGTCTTCGATTTGGGAGTATTTGTTAATGAGTACTGGAAACTGCAAAGTAACTTCTATCTTACCACTTACTTCTTGCCACGTTACTGGGCTACCCGTAACTGCATGGTATTGACCAGTGCCATTTTCATTTAAGGTTAAGTGACTGGCATGGTTTGTATAGTAACGCGGAGAATTAATTATATACTCACCAATTAACGGCTCTTTTGAGCCTGTGACCAAATCTTCGTCTTCTTTAATTTCTGTTTTAGTTTGCTCTATTAGATCGGGATCTTGCTCGTTAACTTCTTCTTCAAACTGCTGTGCAGCTTCTTCATCAGTAACTAAATCGAGGGTGCTCTCTATACCCTCCGGCAACTCATAATCAGGGTTATCTACAATAATTTTAATCAAGCTCGCAAGTTGAACTTTTTCATCTGCATCAACATTTAAAAGTGCATTATCTAACTCACTTTCACTAGTGGGCTCATCACCATCTCTTACAATCAGTGCATACTCTGCTGTTGTCACATTAGTTGTATTAACGCCAAAGTTTTCATCACTGTCCAAAATACCATCATCACCTGCCTGCGTAGCTAACTTTTTAACAGAGCTAAGCTGAGAGATAAATTCAACCCCAGGGTTTAAATCATCCCGCCCTTTAGCTTTAACTTTTACTAGCGTTTGTTCTAAGGCTTCATCGACATCTAAGACTATTGTGTAAACACCATTTTCATCTGCTGTAGCTGAATAAGTTTTATCACCTATGGTTATTTCTACATTTGCAAAACTAATAGTATTGTCAGTAATTAAGCCATTTAGAGTTACAGCCGTTGAATTTCGCTTTATTAACACTTGTTGAGTAGCTGTGGTAGTTGCGCCATCGTCATCTTCTACAGTTACTGTGAAATTTACGGTCATATCTTCAGTGATGTCGGGTGAAAGGTAAGTAATTTCGTTGGAGTTGGGGTTTTGCGCACTTAAATTGAGTGTAGAATCATGTTGCCAATTATAACTAATGATTTGACCATCTGAATCAATAGCGTTAGCTGTTAGAGTAAAAGCCGTTTTCTCTTGTATTTGATTTTGAGCCGTAATTTCAACAGAAGGGGCTACGTTATCATCTTCAATAATATCATCAATATCACAACCTGATACAAACAGACAGGCACTCATCGTACTTGCTAGTAAACCATATCGGTATTTTTTATTTACATCCATTATGTGCTCCAAGACTAAATTTAGATGGAGCAAAAAAATACTTGATGATCGCTCCCTCAATCATTAACAAGTGTTATCAAAACATATAATTGTTTATTTTTTGTTAAAAAGCAAACCTATTTCATTACTTTTAATAAACTAACCCTTTTCATACCTTAATTGATACATATAAACTTAAACAATAAAAAACCCGCCTAAGCGGGTTTTTTTAAACAAACTCTATTAATTATACAGCTTGCTGAATAATTACGTTGTCTGCTTTCTTAGTGTACTGAGGCATACGGTGGAAGTTCAAGTAACGGTAAGTATCTGCTGCCGTTGCATTGATTTTCGCTGCATATTCTTGGTACTCAGCTGGGGTAGGTAATTTACCTAAAATTGCCGCCACTGCAGCAAGCTCTGCTGATGCTAAGAATACGTTTGCGCCCGTACCTAATCGGTTAGGGAAGTTGCGTGTTGAGGTAGAAACAACCGTTGCTTTATCTGCAACGCGTGCTTGGTTACCCATACACAGTGAACACCCTGGAGTTTCAATACGTGCACCAACACGACCAAAGATACCGTAGTAACCTTCGTCTGTAAGTTGGTCTTTATCCATCTTCGTTGGTGGAGCAACCCAAAGCTGTGTTGGAATACGACCAGTAAAGCCATCTAATAATTTACCTGCGGCACGGAAGTGACCAATATTAGTCATACAAGAACCGATAAATACTTCATCGATTTTCTCGCCTGTAACGTCAGATAGTAAACGCGCATCATCTGGGTCATTTGGCGCACAAAGTACTGGCTCTTTAATGTCAGCTAGGTCAATTTCAAGTACGTGCTTATATTCTGCATCAGCATCAGCTTCCATAAGTTCTGGGTTAGCCAGCCAATCTTGCATTGCAGTAATACGACGCTCGATTGTACGAACATCACCGTAACCTTCAGAAATCATCCACTTAAGCATAACAATGTTAGACTCAAGGTATTCGCTGATAGACTCTTTAGAAAGCTTAACAGTACAACCTGCAGCTGAACGCTCTGCTGATGCATCTGATAACTCAAACGCTTGCTCAACAGTTAAGTGCTCAACACCTTCAATTTCTAGTACGCGACCAGAGAATTCGTTGATTTTACCTTTCTTCTCAACCGTTAATAGGCCTTCTTTGATACCGTAGTAAGGGATTGCATGTACAAGGTCACGTAACGTGATACCTGGCTGCATTTCACCTTTAAAACGAACCAAAATAGACTCAGGCATGTCAAGTGGCATAACACCGGTTGCTGCTGCGAATGCAACTGCACCTGAACCCGCTGGGAACGAAATACCTAATGGGAAACGCGTATGTGAGTCACCACCAGTACCTACAGTATCTGGTAATAACATACGGTTTAACCAAGAGTGAATTACACCATCACCTGGGCGAAGTGAAACACCGCCACGGTTCATGATGAAATCAGGAAGCGTATGGTGAGTGTTTACGTCAATTGGTTTAGGGTAAGCAGAAGTATGACAGAATGACTGCATTGTTAAATCTGCAGAGAAACCTAAACATGCTAAGTCTTTAAGTTCATCACGTGTCATAGGACCTGTAGTATCTTGCGAACCTACAGTGGTCATTTTAGGCTCACAGTATTGGCCTGGGCGAATACCGGCAACGTTACATGCTTTACCAACCATTTTTTGCGCTAGTGTAAAGCCTTTGTCTGACTCTTCTGTCACTGCTGGTACTTTAAATACGTCAGTAGCACCTAAACCTAGAGATGTACGTGCTTTGTCTGTTAAACCACGACCAATGATAAGTGGAATACGACCACCAGCACGAACTTCATCAAGAATTACGTCAGATTTAAGTTCGAAAGTAGAGATAACGTCATCAGTACCGTGGCGCTTAACAACACCCTCGTATGGGTAAATGTCGATTTGGTCACCCATGTTGAACTCGTCAACATTTAATTCGATTGGTAACGCGCCAGAATCTTCCATTGTGTTAAAGAAGATAGGTGCAATTTTGTTACCTAAACATACACCACCAACACGTTTGTTTGGTACAAATGGGATATCATCACCCATAAACCAAAGCACAGAGTTAGTCGCAGACTTACGAGAAGAACCAGTACCTACAACATCACCTACGTAAGCAAGTGGTAAACCTTTAGTTTTTAATTCTTCAAGCTGAACGATTGGACCTACTTCACCTGCTTTGTCTGGGTTTATTCCATCACGCTCATTTTTTAGCATCGCCAAAGCATGAAGTGGGATATCAGGACGTGACCATGCATCTGGTGCTGGTGATAAGTCATCAGTGTTTGTTTCACCCGTTACTTTAAATACAGTAACAGAGATTTTTTCAGCGACTGCTGGCTTATTTGTAAACCATTCAGCCGCAGCCCAAGATTCAATAATTTGCTTAGCAAACGCATTACCCGCTTTAGCTTTTTCTTCTACGTCGTAGAAAGCATCAAACATAAGTAGTGTATTTGAAAGGCCTTTTACTACGATTGGCGCTAATGACTCGTCATCAAGTAGGTCAATCATTGGCGCGATGTTGTATCCGCCTAACATTGTTCCTAATAATTCAGCTGCTTTTTCTTTAGAAATAAGAGAAGTACTCGCTTCACCTTTTGCAACAGCGGCTAAAAAGCCTGCTTTGATATATGCAGCATCATCCACACCTGGTGGTACACGATTAATTAATAAATCTAAAATGAATTCTTCTTCACCTGCCGGTGGGTTTTTTATTAATTCAATAAGATCAGCAGTTTGCTGAGCATCTAATGGCGCTGGTACGATACCTAACGCGGCACGTTCTTCTACGTGTTTACGATATTCTTGTAGCACAATATTGCCCTCTTGGTGACGTGAAAGTATTCGGTAGCGCTTCATGCGCACTTGTTACCCAATACTTATAGTATTCTAACGCGTAATTATAAAGCTTTTATAGATAGATGAAAATCCATCCAGTTACACAACTGATTATACCGGCTATAAATAACATGAATAGTGGTTGCGGTAAATTCTATTTCCATGAATACTTATTAAGTAATAATCATTACGATTTAAATGGCAACCATAAAAAAACCCAGCATAAGCTGGGTTTCTATCATCAAATAATCTATTAACGTAAAACTTTTACCGTTTTGATTGTTTTGATGTGCGCTTCAACACGGCGGTTTTCTGCGTGTGCAGCTGCTGTGTTAGCTTCATTTTTAAGGCGCTCTTCACCTAAACCTACCGTAGTGATACGGTCAGACGCAATACCATCGTCCATTAACTGCTTAGCTACAGCGTCAGCGCGTTTTTTTGATAACCACTTGTTGTAAGATGCTTTGCCTACTGCTGAAGTATGACCTTCTAAAAGCACTGTTGTATCTGGGTAATCTTTTAAGAAAGATGCAACTTGGTCGATGTCATCTAAGTAACGTTGTGATACAGCTGAATTGTTATTAGGGAAAGTCACTAATAAACTTACAGTTACTTCTTTATCTTCGTATAAAGTACAACCAGTACCATCAACAGCGTCTGTCATTGGTGTATTAGCACACTTATCGTCAACATCTAGAATGTTGTCGTTATCGCTATCAACAGGTGCTACTTGCACTTCAACAACTTCTGGCGCAGGCTGCACTGGCTCAGCAGGCATAGTGTTTTGACCAAAGAAATAGTTAATACCTAATTTAGCGCCAACATCTGTGTAACCTTTATCAATACCTTGGTATACAGCAGTTTCAACGTTAGCAAATAAGTTATCTGTAATGAAATGTCTGTAACCAACACCTGCGTTTAAGAACATGTTGTCATCAACCACGTCCATTGATTTAATACCAACTAAACCGTAGAAAGGACCGCCATCTAAATGGTAAAGCGCATCAATACCAAAACGGCTTCCATCGATATTGTTACGGTTACCAGCAGCTTTATCGAATGCATTAAAATCAAGATCTGCATACTCTAAACGAGCACTCCAAAAATCACTGAAACGGTAACCCGCTTCAAGACCAAAACCAGTCGACTCATTTACGTCAAGACCAGCCTGTGCGCTCATATTTTCCCAAGACGCATCGTAGTAGTCGCCAAATGCGCCAATATAGAAACCTTCTTGCTTGTCAGCAGCAAATGAAGATACGCTAGTTGCAGCTAACGCAATTGCAATAGTTAGTGATTTTAATTTCATTGTTTTCTTCCCATTTTAACAACTAATAAATTGTGGCTAATTAAGTACTAGCTCACTAAGTTTTATACAGACTAACTCAACTTTTGTTAATCAATACTTAACGAAAAATAAAGTTTATAATTTTTTTCAATGCGATATAACGATATCCAACAAATCAGTTTAGGTGAAATTTAAAACTTTACCTAGCTAGAAACCAACTAGTTGATTATATAAATCGATAATCTGCAGAAGACACAAAGACAACTCAATTAATTGTTCTTGCTCACAATGAAACTAACTTATCTTTATACATTTAGATAGTAACACCAGAATTTGCTTTGCTCAATCAATGAACATCTCTGTTCTAAAATATCGTTATTTATAATCATTAACTTATCTATTTTTACAACACTTAAGTACCACAAAAGGTTTTGTAGTTAGTATCATTTAAAGGCACCTTTTGAAATTCGGTCATATCATCGCTGAATAAGTACGGATTATTAGCCACTTTGATAAAACGACTCATCAGCTTACTTGAACCAAGCTCATTATATTCAGCTAATATTGTTTCAATTATATGATTTCGCGGAATGATACGTGGGTTGGCTGCTCGCATGATTTTGTAGCTATCGTTACTTATTCGGCTTTGCCACTTATTCGCCCACTCAGTTAGTTCTTCAGGAAAAGTTGCGTTGCCATTCACAAACTCCGTCAATGCATCAAAAGTATTGGTGTAATCAAGATGATGTGTTTGCAATAATGTTAGAAGCTCAGAAACAAGCTCTTTGTCGCCCTCGTTTGCATCAACCAGGCCTAATTTTTTGCTCCACATTACTGTAAATTGAGTATTAAATTGTTCTGAAAAGCGATGTATGACGGGAGTCAGTAATGACACTGCTTTTTCTTCATCATCGCTAATTAATGGGATAAGGCTTTCAGCTAAACGAGCACAATTCCAACTCGCCATATTTGGCTGGTTACCAAAAGCGTAGCGCCCTTGTTTGTCAATAGAGCTAAATACGGTGTCAAAGTCAAAATTATCCATCATCGCACACGGGCCATAATCTATGGTTTCACCGCTGACTAGCGTGTTGTCGGTGTTCATAACACCATGGATAAATCCTACGCGCATCCAATTAATTATTAAGCTTACCTGATTATTAGTCACTGATTCTAAAAAAGCTAGATACCGTTCTGGGCCTTCACTCTTTATTTCAGGGTAATGACGTCCAATAGCTAAATCCGCTAGCTTTTTTAAACCTTCAATATCACCTTGTGTTGCCAAATATTGAAACGAGCCTACCCGAATATGGCTACTTGCTAAGCGAGTAACAACAGCACCAGGCTGAGGCGGGTTGCGGGAAACGCTTTCGCCTGTGCCTACAACAGCTAAACAGCGAGTGGTTGGAATACCTAATGCGTGCATAGCTTCACTCATTACGTATTCACGAATAGCAGGGCCTAGTGCACATTTTCCATCGCCACCTCTAGAATACGGGGTAGCGCCTGAGCCTTTTAATTGAATATCCCATAGCTGGTTTTTATCGTCATTTATAGCGCCAAGCAAATGCGCGCGCCCGTCACCTAAGCGAGGCGAAAAGTGTCCAAATTGATGCCCAGAATAGCCAAGCGCTACCGTCTTTATTTGCTGTGGCTCATTGCCTGCAAAGGTACTTGCACGCAGCTGCGGCTCAATTTCTATATTAAACTGCTTAGCTAACGATGCGTTCCACAGCAGCAATTGCGGTGCAGCAACGCTTGAGGGTTGATCCTCTATCGCGAAGTTATCTGCTATGTCTGTGTATCTCGGCACTAGTTTCATCATTAATCCTCAGCTTGTTGGCTTATACCTACGCGATTGTCACCCACACCGTAGGCCACAATTAAACTTAGCTCTTGCATGCTTAAACCACTTTGCTTTTGCATTTCATTAAAAAATGCCTGCGCAGCAGTGAGTGATTTTTTAGTTTGCAGCCCGCCATCAATTATTTTATGCGCTCTTAAGTAACTTTCTACATCGCGCGAAAGTAAAAATGTATCTTTACCAAGCGCTCTTAAAGCATAGGGGCCTGTATTGCCGCCCAACCGAGCACCGTGTTTTTTTAAATGCGCCCATAAACCAATAATATTATCTGTTGGCCACTGGGCAATAAACTTACTAAAGCTGCCATGTTCCTGTGCTATTTCGTGGATCATGTAAGCATTTTCAGGAATCGTTTTCACTTTTTTATAATTACGAATAATGCGTTCATCCGTTGCTTTTTGCTCTAGCATATCGGGCGGCATCATTAATAACTTATCAACGCTGAACTCCCAAAAAACCTCTCTAAAGCCCGGCCATTTACTATTTATTACCGACCAATAAAAGCCACTTTGAAAAACTTTTCGGGTAAATTCTTCAAGCCAATCGTCGTCACTTAACGTACTTAACGCTTTTTTAGATAAAGGTTTTGCGAGTAATAACTTAAGCATTTTTTCAGAGCCCTTTCGCTCTACCGCTCGCTTATAAATATCACTAAATTTTTCCATACTTATTAAATACCTCGCTGCTCATAGGGTTAGTGTACGAGAAAAGCAGCCAATACGTAACCACCGCTATTTTCGATGAGCTAATCTATATTTAGCAGCTTGACACCTAGACGGCTAAAATGTTTTAATCGCCGCAATTACCCTATTTAAATTGTATTTTGCTAACTCTTTTGCGGTTAAACAAAATACAAAGGGCTAGAAGAGGTGCGTTATTCAGGTAGCGTATGTTAGGAGCGCAAACTCCAGTGAGCATACGCCAGGGGAATACCGCCGAGAGGTAAACGCTTTTGCGAAGCAATTACTTCGGGCGACTAGGTTGAATCCTAGCGACTGTCACCAAGAGCTGTTTTTTAGCAGCTTATTAGTTTGGTGGAGAGCTTCTGGTCTTAAATAATAAGGCCGTGCGCCCTATTATTTTAAGCCCATTCGCTCTTCGAATACTGTTCGAACGACGTTAATGCGGCTCACATCATAAAGCCCCTTTAATATCTCGAACACCTTATAGGTTCGTAAGAGATGATCAACAACTTCAATTTAGACGACTACGCACTGTGGACAGCGCTTGTAACGCCGTTTGATCAACAAGGTAATGTTGACTACGACACACTCACAACTCTCGTTAGTGAACAAGAAGCGGCACACAACGGTATTTTACTCCTTGGTAGTACAGGTGAAGGCTTAGCGCTGACACTTAAAGAGCAACAAGCCATTGTTGAGCACGTGTGCCAACTAAAGCCCAGTGTACCGCTTATGGTTGCTGTAGGCGGTAGCAATTTAGCCCAACAGAAAGAGTGGGTTAACTATTGCAATCAGTTACCTATTCACAGTTACTTACTAGGCTCGCCCCTTTATGCAAAACCAGGGGCTGTAGGTCAAACTCATTGGTACGAAAGCTTATTAAACGAAAGCGCGCACCCGTGTATGTTGTACAACGTACCAGGTAGAAGCGGTGTAAGTATTCCGGTGCAAACCATCGAAAATTTACAGGCGCATCCAAAGCTCTGGGCGTTAAAAGAAGCCAGTGGCAACATCACCCAATTTGAAGCATACCGACAAGCCGCACCTAATTTAGCGCTATACAGTGGCGACGATGCACTTATGCCCTATTTCGCGCAAGCTGGCGCAAAAGGCTTAGTATCGGTTGCAGCAAACGCGTGGCCAACACAAACGCATGAGTTTGTAAAACGCAGCCTAAGTGGCCAACACCCCAATTTATTTGCTCAGTGGACTCGCGCTATTAATAGCCTTTTTGCTGTAGCAAACCCTATTCCCGTTAAAGTGTTAATGCACCAACAAGGCCGCTTAAGTAGCCCGTTGCTACGCCCACCTTTAACGCATCTTGAGTTAACGCAAACCGATTGCATTACTACTGCAAACGACACCATTTTATCTTGGCATTAAATACAGGTTTTTATAATGAGCTGGTTAGAACTACTAAATAATTTAGAATCGGGCGCAGTACGCGCAGCATCACAAAACGAAAGCGGCCAATGGGAAGCTAACGTAGAAGTAAAACAAGGCATTTTAGAAGCCTTTAAAAATGGCACTAACACTGAGTTTGCAGGTGGTTTTGTAGATAAACACAACCTTGCACCGCAAGAGTTTAGTACTGACAACGGCGTGCGTATGGTACCTGGTGGTTCAAGCGTTCGCCGTGGTGCATACGTAGCTAAAGGCACTATTATTATGCCACCAGCGTACGTAAACATTGGCGCATACATCGACGAAGGCACTATGGTTGATAGCCACGCATTAGTAGGCTCGTGTGCACAAGTAGGTAAAAACGTACATTTGAGCGCAGCTGTGCAACTTGGCGGTGTACTTGAGCCAATTGGTGCAAGCCCTGTAGTAGTTGAAGACGATGCCTTTATTGGCGCAGGTTGTGTCATTGTTGAAGGCGTAGTTGTTAAAAAAGGGGCAGTACTAGCGCCAGGCGTACGCTTATCTGCAACCATTCCGGTATACGACTGCGTTAATGAGCGTCAGCTTGATAAAGGCGAACCAATCCCAGAATACGCAATTGTAATACCTGGCTCTCGCCCGGCGTCAAACGAATGGGCACGTGAGCAAGGCTTGAGCATGTCGTGTGCGTTAATTGTTAAATACCGTGACGAACAAAGCGATGCATCATTATTGCTAGAAGAGGTTTTACGATAATGAGCTTTTTGAGCACGCCAATCAAAACCTCTGTTAATACGCTTACACAGCAACTTGATACCCCTTTTTTTGTTTACGACTTAGATAAACTAAACGCACACCTTGCGCGTTTAGTTGCGCAAACCGATGTAAAACTTTGGTATGCAGTAAAAGCGAACCCGCTTTCTAAGATTATTCAAAGCTTAGATAGCGCAGGCTTTAACTTTGACGTTGCAAGTAAAGGTGAACTTGAACAAGTCCTTGCACAAGGTATTAGTTCGCAGCGCGTGCTCAACACAGGGCCTGCAAAGAGCCCTAAACAAATTAAACACTTTATTGATCGCGGTGTGCGCATATTTGTTGCCGAAAGCCTCAATCAAGTGCGTTGGTTAAACCAACAAGCGCAGCTGCAAAATACGCAGCTGCAAGTTTTATTACGTGTGCAACTACGCTGGCCTGAAGGTGAAAAAAATCCTCTAGGCGGCGACAGCCTAACTCCGTTTGGGCTTGGCTGCGATGAATGGCAAGCACTAAATACCGCCGATTACCCAGCCCTTAGCTTTGATGGCCTACATATATTTCAGTGGGGTAACATGCTTAGCACGCAAAAGCTAAGCGAGCTGTGGTCGCAAATGATTGCACCGCTTACCACCTTGGCTAATAACTTAAATATAAACCTTAAAGTTTTAGACTTAGGCGGCGGTTTAGGTATTCCTTACACACCAAACGATGCAACACTTGAGTGGGATGGATTAATCACCGCGCTGGCAAAAATTAAAAAAGATGCGGGTGTAGACGAGCTATGGATGGAGCTTGGCCGTTACGCTGTAGGCGAATGCGGTCATTACGCTAACCCCGTCGTTGAGTGCAAACAAAACTACTGCCAACAGCAAGTTATTTTAACCGGTGGTATTAACCACTTATTGCGCCCTGCTGTTACAAGCCAAGATTTTCCTGCGGCGTTACTGCGCGAATCAACAGCGCCAGAACAAGCAATGAGCTTATATGGGCCGTTATGTACGGCCCTTGATTGCTTAGGCGAGCATAACTTACCAAGCGATTTAAACGAGCAAGACTGGCTGGTATTTAGCCAATGTGGCGCCTATGGTTTTACCGAAAGCATGCCGTATTTTTTATGCCATGAGCTGGCAGCAGAATATGTGTTACACAATGGTGAGCTCACCTGTGTACGCCAAGCAGAAGATGCCAGCCACTATTTAAGGTAATAAACATGAGCATAACAACACCAATCAGCCAAGAAAACATTGTAGTAGGGGAAGTGGCAAACGGCTTGCCTCTCACTATTCCTGTGTATCGCTTAAAAGGCGATGGCAGCGGGCCAAGTGTTTATATTCAAGCAAATATGCACGGCGCTGAAGTACAAGGTAACGCGGTTATTTTTCAGCTGTTAGAGCAATTAAAACAGCTCAATTTAAAAGGCGACATTACCTTAGTACCTTATGCTAACCCTATTGGGTGTAACCAAAAATCAGGGGAATTTACCCTTGGCCGATTCGACCCGATTACTGGCACTAACTGGAACCGCATGTATCACTACAATAGTGATTTAGTCACCCAGTTTGCCAAAGATCATAGCCAGTACGGCGATGCAGCTTTAAAAAGTAACTTTAAAAAAGCCCTGCTTGATGAAATAGATGCCAAACTTAACGGCCCCGCTTATTTACTCAATACAGGTAAACGCATTGCGCTTAATTTGCAAAAGCTTGCGCACCAAGCCGACATAGTACTCGATTTACACACAGGGCCTATCTCAAGCAAGCACTTATATTGCCCAGCGTATGCAACCGACAGCGCTCGTTATTTTAATATTGAACATATACTGCTCATCCCAAGCGACTTTGATGGCGCCATGGACGAAGCAAGCTTTTGCCCATGGTGGCACCTAAGTGATGCACTTAGCGCGCAAGGGCGATCATTCAACGTACAGGTAGAAGCCTTTACGGTTGAGCTAGGTAGCCAAGAAAAAATAGACCTAAAAGAAGCACTCAACGATTCAAATAGCATTTTAAGTTACCTAAATCATAAAAACGTATTGGTAGACGCACCACACAAACCGAGCAATATAACCCGCTACGCATGCCATTTAGATGACTACTTTGCTTACTACGCCCCTATTGGCGGCATGGTTGAATATGTAGCCCCACTAGGTGGGCATATTAAAGCAGGCGAGCCCATTGCACATGTTTTACGCATGGAGCGCTACTTGAGTGAGCAGCCACTACAAACGCTCAGCCTCGATTTCGATGCCATCGCTATTTTGCACTTTGCCTCGGCAAGCGTAAACCAAGGCACTGAGTTGTATAAATTTTTTACCAACATATTTGAGTTATAGCGCACTGCGCTATCACTCACCCTTCTCATTGCGTGAGAGTACATTAATCTCCTAAGTTAATGTACATTAGACAAAGCGGCTTAGGCCGCTTTTCTTTTGATCTATCAGTACCGCTTTTAACGTAATGTAAACAGTTCAGTAAAAGTTCACTGTACCTAATGTAAAAAGCGTTATAATAAAATAAATCACAACCTACCCAATACTCACAAGGAATTACAATGAGCTGGCGCCACTGGATCACCCTTTCAGCTTTACTAAGTACCGCAGCATTTGCGCAAGACGAAGTACCAACAAACGAGCAAGACAGCAGCATAGAACTCGTCAAGCAATGTATTTTGAATGAAGTGATTGGGGGCGATGGCAAGCAAACACTCGATGAGCTTCGTAAAAAATGCTCTGCACTGGAAGAAAACAAACAACTGACCGCACTTGATAAACGCCAAGCACGTGAAGAGGTAGGCAAAAAAAATCGTAATGTAATCACACCCCATAAACGTAATTACATATTGCCATTATCATATGTATCGCATCCAAACGATCGCCCGTTCGATCGTTTTGACGAGCTCACAGACGAACAAGATGGTGATACACTCGATAACTTAGAAGCTAAATATCAGCTTTCAATCAAGGTCCCCTTGTTTGACGAATTCTCTGACGAAGACCAAGCATTGTATTTTGGCTTTACCCTGCAATCGTATTGGCAAATTTATAACTCGGAAATTTCATCGCCATTTCGTGAAACTAACTACGAGCCAGAAATTTTCTGGATGAATTACCTTGATCCAGAAAACGTACTCTGGGGCGATGAAATGGCTATTGTGCTCGGTATATCGCACCAGTCAAATGGCCGTAGCCAACCAAACTCGCGCTCGTGGAACCGTATTTACGCCGATTTCATTTGGGAAAACCGAGGCTTTGTTTTTAGTTTTAAACCTTGGTACCGCATAGCTGAAGACGAAAAAGAAGATCTGCTAGACGCAAAAGGTGACGATAACCCCGATATTTACAAATACATGGGGTATTTTGAATTTAGTGGTGCGTATCGTTATCACGATCATGAATTTAGCTTTATGACTCGCAACAATTTAAACTCAGACAATCGCGGTGCACTTCAGCTTGATTGGTCATTTCCTTTGTGGGGCCGCGTTCGTGGCTACGCGCAATACTTTAACGGCTACGGTGAAAGCCTAATTGATTACAACGCCGATGTTGAGCGGATTGGCGTGGGTATCTTATTAACCGATTTGTTATAAAATCAGCGCATAAAAAAGCCAAGCATTAATTATTAAGTGCTTGGCTTTTTTAATTAAAAATTACTCGTTATTTTTTTACGGCAAACACACCTTCAAACTCAGCAACTACATTGTCACCATCATAAATGGTTACCGGTACCACATAACTTGTTTTACCATCGGCTTCTAAATCGCTTAATTTACCTTTACACGCTTGTAAATCGACACAACCGCGCGGATCTGTATTGAGTGGCTTTAAGTACTTAATATTGGCATCAGCCAGTACAATATTACCTTCAAGCCCCGCTTCTTTGAGCGCCAAATACGTTGCTCCCCAGCCAGTTAATGTGGCTAAGCTATAAATAGAACCAGCAAACATGGTGTTATGTAAATTTAAATTAGCGTCTAAATCAGCGCTGGTTGTAAATTGCCAATCGGTGTAACTTTCTACTTTAATGCCCATTGCATCACTAATAGGAATTGATTCCCGCCAGATATTTTGTAGCACTTGAGTCCAATTAGGATGACGAAACCAACCTGGCTCACTCGGCTTTTGCTTAACCATTTTAAAATGCTGAACATCACCGTAAGCTAAGTGCGCTTTTTCTTTTAATTCGTAGCCGTGGCGCTTATAAAATTCAAGTGCGCGTTCGCGTGCAAATAACACCAGTTCATCGGCATTTTGTGTCCATGCTATTTTTTCTAAATCGTGTAACAGACGACTACCAATATGCTGATTTCGGTTACCTTCAGCCACCGCCATATAACGAACCTGAGCTTGCTCATGGTTATTAAAATGTAATCGAGCCACCCCTAATACTTCACCCTCTTTATTTTTTATAAACCGGTGTTCAGCGTCCTGCTCTAAATCATCTTGTTCAGAACCCCTGGGCTCGCCCCAAGGAGCACGTAATACTTCCCAACGTAATTGATAATAAGCTTGCCAATCTTCGCTACTTTGTGGGGTACTTACTTGAAACATACTTACTCCTGTTGTTGTAAAAGCCGCATGTAAAAATCTAAAAAGGCCTCAACCTGTTGATGGCAAATACCATACTCCATCTTAAAAAAACTGCAAATACGACTTTGGTGAGACTTTATAAATGCGTAAAAAATTAATGACAAATCACATTGCGCTTTAACCAAGCTGGTTTATGCTAAAGATCATGACCACATATATTGATGCCTCAACAGGCCTAATTAATAGCCATTTTATTGAAGGCAGCCAAAATGAAGGAGTCCTACTTTATTGGCACAACGTAAATGGCGAGCACATTCAAGTGCGCGAGCATGGTAATTTGCGGTGGCTGCTAATTAATAATACGTTGCAATCCATTATCGATGTCAAAAACCCTGAAGCTCTGTTGTTTCCTCACTTACAATATTTGGCTAAACAATGGCAAACACTTTCACCCCCTAATAACGTGCTTGAACTTGGGCTAGGTGGTGGGGCTATTCGCAACTATTTACTTAACCAATACCCCCAAGTAAATATAACGTCAGTTGAAAAAAACGCAGAAATATTGGCGTGTTATTCACAGTTTTTTGCAATCAAAAGTGATGAGAATTTACTTTGCGCTGACGCGCAGCTGGTATTAAATACTGCCCGAAATATTGATTGGATTATTTTAGATTTGTTTAGCCACATAGATGCACCCCGTTTTTTATTTGAACGCGCATTTTATGAAAAAATCTACTCAGCGCTGAACAACAACGGGACACTCTTTATTAATTTTTTATCGCAACACAGCTCACAGTTAAAGCAACTTCAGCAACAATTACGCCATGTATTTGGCTGTGATATTCACTCTCAAAAAATTAAGGGGTACGTTAACCATATTGTTGTGATTCACAAGCAAACACCTTAAACAGATAAGTTAAACGTAACCGGCCCATCGTTACATAAGCTCACTTGCATATCGGCACCGAACTCCCCAGTTGCTACTTTAATTCCTAACGCTTTGGCTTGGTCAACAAAATACTCATACAACTCATTAGCTTGGCTTGGGGTTGCCGCCGATGAAAAGCTCGGACGCATTCCTTTTTTGGTATCAGCCGCTAATGTAAATTGCGAAACCACTAGTAACTCTCCGCCTATATCTTTTAGGCTTAAGTTCATTTTGTTGTTTTCGTCGGTAAAAATTCGGTAATTACTGACTTTATGTAAAAGCTTATCGGCAGCGTGTTTATCGTCTGCTTTTTCAACACCTAACAAAAGTAAAATACCTTGCGCTACTTGCCCAATTACTTGGTTGTTAACTTCTACCTTTGCGTGTTTTACGCGCTGTATTAGCCCTTGCATTTAATGTATATCCTTTAATTCTGGTTCTTCTTCCAGTTCTATTTCTGGGGTATCCTCAATATCATTTGGGCTAATACATGCCGTAAATTCGGCGCCCAAAAGTACAACTACCCACGCTAAATACACCCACACAAATAAAATTGGAATTGTGGCTACTGCACCATAAATCACTTCATACGAAGGAAAGTGGCTAATATAAAGTGCAAACCCTTTTTTTGTTAGCTCAAATAAAAGCGCAGCAAATAATGCCCCTGGCACTGCGGCTTTAAACGATACGCGTGTATTAGGCACTAGGGTATAAAGCATGATGAACCCCATCATCGAAATTCCATAAGGGAGCAATTTTAATAAAAAACCACTAAACCCTGGAATACCTTGATCAGCAAACGAGACGAACGACACAATGTACGAAGTTACACCAATACTTGCCCCCAGTAACACGGGGCCTAAACTCAGTACCATCCAATACACTGCAAATGAAATCATCATCGGGCGCTTTTTCTTAATACGCCAAATACGATTAAGTGTTGCATCTACATTACGTATTAAAAGTAAGGCAACAGCGGCTAAAAAACCTATACCCACTGCAGTCATTTGATTGGCATTTCCTGCAAAGGAGCTAATATGCTCTCTGATCACATCCGTAGAAGTCGGTACAAAGTTAGTAAACAAAAAGCTTTCTATTTCCATGCGTGTCGATTCAAACCCCGGAAACGCTGAAAATATAGCAACACCCACCGCAATAAGTGGTATTAATGAAAGTAGCGTTACGTAAGCAAGGTAACCAGCATTAACTGTAATTTGATCATCTATACAACGGTTAATATATTGCATCCACCAGCCGGGTTGCTGGCGTATAAAGGACTTAACTTGCTGTTTGTAATGGGAGAGCTTATCATTCATACAATTGACTTGTGCTTATCGAGTTTTGATTATCATAACAATCAGCACCGGAATTTACAGCACTTACACGTAAATAGGGAATCAAATGAAAAAACAAACACTGTTAAGCGCATCAATACTTGCCCTAACGTTAGCATTATCTGGCTGTCAATCAGCTTACTATTCTGCAATGGAAAAAGTAGGCGTTCACAAACGTGACATTCTTATTGACCGCGTAGAAGAAACAAAAGAGTCGCAAGAAGAGTCTCAAGAAGAGTTTCAGTCAGCGCTTGAACGTTTAACTACACTTATTAATTTCGACGGCGGTGAGCTACAAGATGCTTACAACCAACTCAATGACGATTACGAATCAAGCCTTAAAGCCGCAGACGACGTTACTACCAATATTAATAAAGTAGAAGACGTTGCTGAAGCATTGTTTGATGAGTGGAGCGATGAGTTAGAACAATACAAAAGCGCTTCGTTAAAACGCGAAAGCAGTAAAAAACTTAACGCCACTAAGCGCCAGTTTGATCAGCTTCTTCGCTCTATGCGAAGTGCTGAAAGTAAAATGGAACCAGTTCTCTCATCACTAAAAGATAACGTTTTGTACTTAAAGCATAATTTAAATGCACAGGCCGTTGCTGCTATAAAAGGTGAATTTACTAACCTTAAACGCGATATTCAGATACTGATGAACGACATGAACAAGTCAATTGCCGATTCAAACAAATTTATTGAGCAAATGAACAAAGCCTAATAATACTACTTAATATAGCTCCCCTAAAAGCCTGTTACTCTAACAGGCTTTTTTATAATTATTTTTTGTTACGATTAACACATTGTTTAATAAATAGCGTTTGTTAAACTTTTACCTAATTGAAGCAATAAAAATAATAGAAATGAAATTACACACACTGTGCTTACTTATTTCCTCAAGTTTTTTAGCTGCCTGTAGCACAAACAACAATATCAATGTTATTGCAGGGCAAGACAGCGTAACGCCAATTCATGAATCAGGTGAGCGTAAAGATCGCTATCACAATCTCTATATGGGCGAAAAAACCTACCCAGTTACGTGTGAAACCGACTGCTACCCAAAGCACCCCAACGTAATATGCGAAACCACTGCTGAGAATTGCACATATAACGCTGAGCAATTAAACCCGCATCTAAGCCTTGGCTTTAATATACGTTGGTTAGGGCATGCTGGTTTTTTGATCCGAACACCTAGCGGCCAACATGTCGTATTTGACCCTGTAAAAGAGCAGTTTGATTCCCCGGTTGATTTAGCATTTAAGCTTGCCTCTGGCTTTTATCGAAAACCAGGTGACTGGCTAAGCAAAACTGAACTCGAAAACGTAGACGCCGTTATGTATTCACATATTCATTACGATCACTTTAATAAATCTGATATAGAAGAAATAGGCAGCAAACCACGTTACTTAGCACCATTAGGCATGGCAGATAACTTTCCAAATGCAGGGCTTAATATTAGCGAAATGGCGTGGTATGCAAAAACTAAAATTGATGATTTAACTATTCATGCACTACCTGCGCATCATTTCAGCAGTCGAATATTAGTGCCCTTTATTTATGAAGATAACGATAAAGACTTATGGAATGGCTGGTTACTTGAGCAAAATGGCAAAACCTTATTTTTTGCAGGCGACACAGGCTACTCAAAGCATTTTAAAGATATTCAACACAACTATGGCGGCATAGACATATGTTTAATGCCCATAGCATCGTACTACAGCGAAGATAACCCTAAATGGTATCGTTATGTTCATACTACACCAGAAGATGCTCTTACAGCCGCACAAGAGCTTAACTGCAAGGTAATGATACCTTGGGGATATGGTAACTCATCATGGAAAATGGGCGATCGGACGAGTCATTCAGCCTTACTGCGTTTATTACACATGCATAAAACAATGAAATCATCAGTGCCGCTTTATATTTTAAACGAAGGTGGGACTATTAAACTTTAATCAGTCACTAACATAATTAGTAATAAACTCCTTGCTGAACTATCTTTAATTAACTAAGCAGGAGGGAATAATATGTTTCTTGTACGACTCATTTACGCAAGCAAAATTACAGACGGCTTTGGGCCTAAAGATATAGAAAATATTTTACAAAGTGCTCGTACCTATAATGTAAAAACACATGTTACCGGCATGCTTTGCTTTAGTAACAAGTACTTTTTACAGTGCCTTGATGGCTCCAGAACTGCAGTAAATAATACCTATCAACAAATATTAAATGACAAGCGTCACCACAATGTAATTATGCTTAACTATACCCAAATTCCAGAAAGAGAATTTGAAAAGTGGTCTATGGGTTATGTTCCACAATCTAGGGTAACCGAATCACTGAATCTGAAATTTTCAGGCTCTGTTGATTTTAATCCATTTAAAATGTCTGGCGAAAGTGCCCACTTATTAATGCTCGCGTTAAAAGACAGCATTACTGGTGCTATTAGTTAAAATACACATATATATTTGTTTTTAATAGTCACTTAGGCCAAGCTAAGTCATCTTCAATTAGTAAGGCTATTAATGAAAAAAATACTCTTAGCAACAAGCTTATTAATCAGCACCCAAATAATGGCGGCAGACGTAAAATACACATCAACCCCTATTAATATTGACGGCGTATCTGAAAGCGCATGGGATAAGGCTGCTTGGCACGATATGCCACATTTAATGGATGGTACACTGCCTTCAAACGATGCCGATTTTAAAGGCCGCTATCGCTTATTGTGGGATGAAAAATTCTTATACCTACAAGCCGATATTGTAGATGATGTTTTAATAGATACACACCCAGACCCAACCTATAAATATTGGGATGACGATGCCCTTGAAATATTTATAGATAGCGATGCATCGGGCGGGATTCACCAATTTAACCACACCGCTTTAGCGTACCACATTGGCCTTGATAACCAAGCTGCCGATTACGGCCCTGATAAAAAAGCGCACTTGTATACCGACCACTTAGTTAGCAACTGGAAACGCAATACCACTGCACCCTATAACATTACTTGGGAAGTTGCGATAAAACTCTACCCGAATGATTATCAACAAGACGCAAAAAATACACCACTTAAATTAACAGAAAAACAAGTTATTGGTTTTATGCTCGCCTATTGCGATAACGATGGCAGTGAAACACGCGAGCACTTTATGGGTTCACACGAAGTACAGCCTGTGAAGGGTGACAGAAACCGTGGATTTATAGACGCAGATGTATTTGGCAAAATCACTTTGCTACCGAAAAGTCAGTAATCACTAATGAAATAATTGATAACAAAGGTTGGGTTGAGCTAAGCGAAACCCAACAAAAATACCCTATTAGCAAAAACAGAGACTTTTCAATATAGATTATTTAATTCTCAAGCACGTTTTTGCTTATAAAGAGCGCTGCGCCCTAATATAAAGCTAATTTTAACCATCTTTTTGCTCGTGTTTAAAAATTTTAAGAAGCAAATCAATTCTGCGATTTGTTTTTTTGGTCTGCTCCCTAATCATTCCCTGCACCACAGCTGAAGCAAGGAAAATAAGACATATAATTTGAAATAATTCAGTTTCAATATCATAGAAGCCATTAGCAATTGATAACAAAACAAACGGTAAAAAAATTGATATGAGATCTTTCAAGCCCCAATCATTTTTTCCTAACGTTTCAAATTCATCTTTATATTTTTGCAGTTCAGCAATATGTTCTATCTCTAGTTTTGCCTTAATTTCATTTTCGGTATTCACACTAGCTCACTCGCACATAGTAAATATAGCTTTGATAATAACTTAATACCTTTTTTAGGTCCAACATAAAAAAACTGTTCAACAGTATCGAACCAACTGCGATGCTCTAACCTGAGGGCTTAAAGCTCTTCCCTGGCTAACTATTATCCACAAAAAAGCCGCTGTATTTTGCAATACAGCGGCTTTTAAAATCATTATTCTAAATTAATAGATTATGACTTAGGAGCACGACCCGCACGTTTACGCTCATTTTCAGTTAAATGACGTTTACGAATACGAATGTTCTCAGGTGTAACTTCTACTAGCTCATCATCAGCAATAAACTCAAGCGCTTGCTCAAGTGAATAGTTAAGTGCTGGTGTCAATGTTTGTGCTTCATCTGTACCAGATGCACGAACGTTAGTAAGTTGCTTACCTTTAAGTGCGTTAACAGTAAGGTCGTTATCACGGCTATGAATACCGATAACCATACCTTCATAAACTTCAACACCGTGACCGATGAATAAACGGCCGCGCTCTTGTAAGTTAAATAATGCGTTAGTAAGTGCTTTACCTGTTGCGTTAGCAATCATTACGCCGTTCTTACGAACACCTAGCTCGCCACCTTTGTGCGGACCGTAGTGATCGAACGTATGGTAAAGTAAGCCAGAACCTGACGTTAATGTCATGAACTCAGTTTGGAAACCAATTAAGCCACGGCTTGGGATCATAAAGTCCATACGCATACGACCTTTACCATCTGGTGCCATGTCAGTTAACTCACCTTTACGAAGACCAATTTGCTCCATGATAGAACCTTGGTGCTCTTCTTCACAGTCAATCGTTAGTGTTTCATACGGTTCTTCTAACACACCATCAACAGTACGTAAGATTACTTCTGGACGAGAAACAGCTAGCTCGTAACCTTCACGACGCATGTTCTCAATTAAGATACCTAGGTGTAATTCACCACGACCCGATACGCGGAAGCTATCTGGGTTATCTGTATCTGCAACACGAAGTGCTACGTTGTGTACTAATTCTTTGTCTAAACGCTCACGAATATTACGTGATGTTACAAACTTACCTTCTTTACCACAGAACGGAGAGTTATTTACAGAGAACGTCATTGTTACTGTTGGCTCATCAACACTTAGTGGTGGTAATGCTTCAACGTTGTTAGGACAACAAAGCGTATCTGAAATCTTAAGCTCGCCTAAACCTGTTACAGTAACGATGTTACCTGCATAAGCTTTATCAGTATCGATACGCTCAAGGCCTAAGTAGCTTTGTACTGAACCAATTTTACCGTTACGAGTCGTGCCGTCAGCGCTGATAACCGTCACTTGTTGGTTAGTCGCAACAGAACCGCGCTTAATACGGCCAATACCAATTACACCTTTGTACGAGTTGTAATCAAGCTGAGAGATTTGCATTTGGAAGTCACCTTCAGGATCTGCATCCGGTGGTGATACTTCATCAACGATCATCTTGAACATAGGTTCCATGTTGTCTGATGGCTCGTCTAAATCTAATGTTGCCCAACCGTTGATAGCTGATGCGTAGATTACTTTAAAGTCTAACTGTTCGTCAGTTGCGCCAAGGTTATCGAATAAATCAAAGATTTGATCCATAACCCAATCAGGGCGTGCACCTGGCTTATCAATTTTATTGATAACGACGATTGGCTTTAAGCCTTGCGCGAATGCCTTTTGCGTTACGAAACGCGTTTGTGGCATTGGACCTTCTTGAGCATCAACAAGTAATAATACTGAGTCAGCCATCGAAAGTACGCGTTCAACTTCACCACCGAAATCGGCGTGTCCCGGGGTATCTACGATATTGATGTGGTAATCATTCCAAGAGATAGCTGTGTTTTTAGCTAAAATGGTAATACCACGTTCTTTCTCAATGTCGTTTGAGTCCATCACGCGCTCTTCGTTACCGCCGCGTGTTTCTAATGTACCTGATTGCTCAAGTAGTTTGTCAACCAGAGTTGTTTTACCGTGGTCAACGTGCGCGATAATCGCTATATTTCTTAACTGTTCGATGCTCATATATTTACTCAGAGAAATTAAATTCTCAATGATCCTGCAAGATCTACGCACTCATCTGCGTTTTCACGAGATGTCCAAGCATAGGATTTAAAAGGGCGCATATTATCCCTCATTAATGACATGGATGAAAGTTTATCCAATACAATTTTCAAAACTTTCTCAATACTTTTACTAAGTATCTGTTTTATATATGACAATTATATGAAATAAATTGTCATTATTTTTTCAAAAATGCAGTTTACACTATTTATACGATATTTTTGGCACTCTTTTACATTTAGGTTATGCTGATTTCGAGCGATTAAATTAACAACAAAATAGAGCGTGCACAGCTTGCACCAAAGTGGAACTTAACCGCACCATGTTGGTGCCATTTTATGCCCCACATTGTAGCAACTAAGTTTTTTTAACCTATAAACATAGAGTTATAAAAATGGCACAAAATCAGCTTAATAAATCCCAAAGCAATTATGCAGCAATAATAAAACCCAATAGTTGGAGGACACATGTCACAATCGGTTTTAGATTTTATTAAAGAAAATGACGTTAAGTTCATTGATTTACGCTTTACTGATACAAAAGGTAAAGAGCAACATGTATCTATTCCTCATCACCAAGTTGATGAAGATTTTTTCGAAGACGGTAAAATGTTTGACGGTTCTTCAATTGCTGGCTGGAAAGGCATTAACGAATCAGACATGGTATTAATGCCTGTTGCTGAATCAGTAAAACTTGACCCATTCACTGAAGAAACGACATTAATTGTACGTTGTGACGTTGTAGAGCCTTCTACACTTCAAGGTTACGAGCGTGACCCACGCTCTGTTGCAAAACGTGCTGAAGAGTACATGAAATCTACAGGTATCGCAGATACTGTGTTATTTGGGCCAGAGCCAGAGTTTTTCCTTTTCGACGATGTTAAATACAAATCAGATATGTCTGGTTCAATGTACAAAGTTGATGCTGTTGAAGCGGCATGGAACTCAGATAAAGATTACGAAGGCGGTAACACTGGTCACCGTCCAGGTGTTAAAGGCGGTTACTTCCCTTGTTCACCTGTTGATTCTTCACAAGATTGGCGTTCAGCCACTTGTTTAGTGCTTGAAGAACTAGGTCAAGTGGTAGAGGCACATCACCACGAAGTAGCAACAGCTGGCCAAAACGAAATCGCAACGCGTTTTAACAGCATGGTTTTAAAAGCGGATGAAATCCAAGAGATGAAATATGTTATTCATAACATGGCTCATTTATACGGAAAAACAGCTACATTTATGCCTAAGCCAATTGTTGGTGATAACGGCTCTGGTATGCACTGTCACCAGTCTTTAGCTAAAGACGGTGTAAACTTGTTTGCAGGCGATAAGTACGGCGGCCTATCTGAAGAGGCGCTTTACTACATTGGCGGCATTATCAAGCATGCTAAAGCTATTAACGCATTTGCTAACGCATCAACTAACTCGTACAAACGTTTAGTACCGGGCTTTGAAGCGCCAGTAATGCTTGCATACTCTGCACGTAACCGTTCTGCTTCAATTCGTATCCCAGTGGTACCATCTGCGAAAGGTCGTCGTATTGAAGTACGTTTCCCAGATCCAACAGCTAACCCATACCTTGCTTTCTCAGCAATGCTTATGGCTGGCCTTGATGGTATCAAAAACAAGATCCACCCTGGCGATGCAATGGATAAAGATTTATATGACTTACCAGCAGAAGAAGCAGCAGAAATTCCACAAGTTGCATCTTCACTTGGTGAAGCACTCGATGCACTAAGTGCTGACCGTGAGTTCTTAACTCAAGGTGGTGTATTCACTGATGACCTAATTGATGCTTACATTGCACTTAAGGGTCAAGAAGTTGAAAAGCTTAACATGACAACTCACCCAGTTGAGTTTGAAATGTACTACAGCTGTTAATTTAACACTGTAAAAGAATGTGTGTTCTCAAGCCCGCTAAGCGGGCTTTTTTAATGGTAAATTAAATCAAACTCCACTAAAGTTAAGCCATCATAAAAATTGCAGGGTAGCAGTGTGAATAGTAAGATTTTATTGCTAATGATTACTTTAGGATTAAGTAATTATGGTTATGCGGGTGAAAAAAGAATTTACGCTTGGAAGGATCAAAATGGCGTTTTAGTGTTTTCAGATACACCGCGTAAAGGTGCTACAGAGGTCAAACTCTCTAGCCAAAGTTTAACTATACCCGCTAAAGATATAGCGACTCTCAGCAGCCAATCCCATACTAAAAAAACAGGGTTTGGTATTGCCATTACGTCACCTGAGCACAATCAAACCATTCATGAAAATACCGGAACAATATACGTCACCAGCCGGGTAATCCCGAGCTTTAAAACAGGGTATACCATTCAATTGCTTGTTAATGGAGAAGCAAACGGCCCTGCAATAAACAACTCCGTATTTGCAATTGCTGATGTTGAAGCCGGTGAACACATGCTTCAACTGAGGCTGTTTAACGAGAAAAACCAAATTATCGCTGTGAGCGAGCCTCGTATATTTAATATGCGCAGAAAAGGCAAAACCCATGGCAATTAAAGCGAAACTTAATACTTAGGCGCAGCAGCTCATTTTAGATAAAACCTGACCTGCAAACACCTGCGCACTAAAATGGTGCATACATGATTAATAACGAAAATTTTAGCCCTGAATTACTTGATGCCATATGGCAAAATCAAACAACGTCGGTCATGCTTCTCGATAAAAACTTTACGGTTGTTTATGCAAATACCAGTACCAGTGAGTTACTTGGGCTGGCTACTAAACGCTTATTGAAACAGCCCTTTGATACCCTTTTTAATTACCATTCAATTGACTTAAAACGAATAGCGCAGTTTTCATTAATTGATGGTGTTGATTGCCAACAACACAGAGCTGACGTGGTGTTTAGCGATTCTCGCCATGCCAAAGTAAGCGTTAATTCAAGACGAATTAACTTTAAAGGGATTGCTTATATTTTATTAGAGTGTCGCCAAACAGACGACGAAATAAAACACGATCAGGCCTCAAATCAAATGCACCAATACCAAGCTGCACGCAATTTAATAAGAGGCTTAGCACACGAAATTAAAAATCCTTTGGGTGGAATCCGCGGAGCGGCGCAGTTATTGCAATATGAGGTTGATCAGCAAGAAAGAAATCAATGCGCTGAGCTCATTATAGAGCAAGCAGACAGATTACGTGAATTAGTAGATAGACTTTTAGGGCCTAATCAGCTTCCGCAAAAATCTTACGTTAATATACACCAAGCGTTAGAGTCGGTTGTGAAGTTAAGCACACTCGATAATTGTACAAATATCGAATTGAAAAAAGACTACGACCCTAGTATCCCTGATGTGTTTATTGATCAGAGCAAAATACAACAAGTTGTTTTGAATATTGTTCGTAATGCTCAGCAGGCGCTTATTGATGGTGGTGAGATAAAAATAAAAACACGAATAAATCATCAGCATCGCCGCCCGGGTAAGGCTCCTAAAAAAGCCTTGTTGATCCAAATATCTGATAACGGCCCAGGCATTGATCACAGCATACGTGAAACATTGTTCTACCCTATGATCACCAATAAAGAAGGTGGCTCTGGACTTGGACTCTCGATTGCGCAAACGCTTATTGATCAACACGATGGCTACATTGAATGTGATAGCTGGCCTGGACATACTGAATTTAATATCTATCTGCCCTTTGCAGATTAATGTTTGGAGTTTGCATGAAAACAGTTTGGCTTGTAGATGATGACGCATCAATTCGTTTTGTACTTGAAAAAGCACTAGAACGTTCTGGTTTTAATGTGGAAAGTTTTGCTAATGCGCAAGATGTACTTAATGCATTAAAATTTAGCCAGCCAGCTGTTTTGGTGTCGGACGTAAAAATGCCCGGTATGGACGGCATGGCGCTGCTTGAACTCATCGCAGAACAAAACCCTGGCTTACCAGTGATCATAATGACTGCACACTCAGACCTAGATTCAGCAGTGAATGCCTTTCAAAAAGGGGCATTTGAGTACTTAGCTAAACCATTTGATTTAAATGAAGCCGTTGCACTTGTTGAAAGCGCATTTAGAGCAAACTCCACAAAAAAAACCAAACGCAAACAAGCGCCACCTAAAAGTGCCCACATCATTGGTGAAGCACCGGCTATGCAAGAAGTATTTAGAGCGATAGGTAAACTGTCAGCATCAAGCATGAGTGTTTTGATTAATGGTGAGTCGGGTACAGGTAAAGAGCTCGTTGCAAGTGCACTGCACAACCATAGTCCCCGTAAAGAAAACCAGTTTATTGCCCTTAATATGGCCGCTATTCCAAAAGAATTAGTTGAGTCTGAACTGTTTGGCCATGAAAAAGGAGCATTTACTGGTGCCGATAGCGTACGAAAAGGTCGCTTTGAGCAAGCCAATGGCGGCACTTTATTTTTAGATGAAATTGGTGATATGCCGCTTGATGTGCAAACCCGTCTTTTACGCGTACTTGCCGATGGTGAATTTTACCGTGTAGGTGGGCATCAAAGTATCAAAGTCGATGTACGTATCATTGCAGCGACACATCAAAACTTAGAAGATCTCGTTAAACAAGGTAAGTTTAGAGACGATTTATTTCATCGATTAAATGTAGTTCGCCTTCGTTTACCTGCTTTACGTGAACGCACCGAAGATATTGAACGCTTAGCGCAACACTTTTTACATAAAAGCGCTAAAGATCTGCAAGTAGAAAGTAAAGTGTTGAGCCCTAAAGCCACTGAGCAACTTCGTTTATTTAACTGGCCAGGCAATGTTCGCCAGCTTGAAAACACCTGTCGTTGGTTAACGGTTATGGCACCAGGCGAGCTTGTTACAGAGCAAGATTTGCCCCCTGAAATTATTGAAGTAACACCAATACAAGTAGAAGGTGATTGGCTGGATGCTTTTCAGCAATGGCTTAATAATGAACTAAAACAAGGCAAAGAAAATATTTGGCCTGATATACAAGCACAATTAGAAACACGCTTGATTAAAACTGCACTCGCTAATTGTTCTGGCCACAAACAAGATGCGGCCATAAAAATAGGCTGGGGTCGCAATACATTGACCCGTAAATTAAAAGAGCGCAATATTAGTTAACAATGTGCATTAAATTTTGATATCGAATGAAATTAATCGAACATATTCCTTTGTTCAAACAAATGGAAATAATTAACAGGCTGCATTTTTTTAAAGAGTTTACGCTTAACGAGCGTCAAATTTTATTAGAATCATATGGCCTGTTATATTTAGTTGGCCAACATCAATTTTTGTTTAAGCAGTTTGATAACGATAAACGATTGTATATTGTACTTAGCGGCGCACTTTTAGTATTTAAGCATAATCACTTACTTGAACTGGGCACAATAGAGCCTGGCGAATTTATAGGTGAAGGCGCATTTATAAATAACCGAGAGCGCAGTACAAGTGCCCGCGCCAAAACCGACACCATTGTCCTTGCCATCACTCCCGAAGCACTCACTCAATTACCCAATGTCATTCGAGAAAAAATTAAAGACCGTATTATTGAAGGCATGAGCGAGCGAATAACCAAGCTCAGTGACTATATAGAAAACCACGGTTAGTTCAATCCATATAAACAACCTGTAATGAGCAATCAAGCCAGCTTGGGTTATTGACATGGGCTGTAAATGTGTAAGTATCGGATGGCTTGGCGCCAAAGGGCGTATTTACAAGCGGCTGTGAGTGGCTATATGTTTGCGAATAATTTTTGTAATAAATGACAACGTAACCGTATAAAAACTCCCAACCTAACCTCACAATAGCGCCACTGGGTAAGGTAAAATCAGCATGCTTTTTGGTAAAGGAAACGATTAAATCATTGTACTTATCTTCGCTGCATTGGGTTGTCCTTAGCCGAGACGGCATAGTAAAAGCGCCTTCTCCATCAGTACTTTTTAAATAAAAGCCTATATTGCCATCGCCATAAAAATGATTTGATCGTGTGGTGTAGTTAATTTCGGGTTGATAACCTAGCTCTTGCATAATAATAGCTAACTGCTCAGTCTCTTTTTGATAAATCTTATCGCTTGATAAAAGCAATGTAGCCTCACCAAAATCAGATGGGATTTCTAGTTCTACATATTCATAAGGAAGGTTCTGTGCTTTTAGCGCAGCATCGAGCTGGTTGCGCTGTTCAACTTGCAAATTTTCACTAAAAACATAAACGGTGGGTTGCTGGCATGCGGCTAACATACATGCCAGTACACAAATTAAAAATCCTTTTTTCATAGTCACCTCAATTGATTACAAATGTAGTCTATTAGAGGTAATGACTTATAGCAACCTAATTTATTTGGTTATTCAACCAAGCATCTACACTTTTGCGCGTATATAACACCTCTTTAAATAAGCGGTGACGTTCAAATTCCAAAACGCTTTTTTTGTTAGTATTGCCACTTAGTAACTGGCTGTGTGTATCGTTAAATTTTGAAATAACCGAAAACCCTCGCTCAGGTTTTTGGTCGTGTTTTTTTATTGATTTACTAAGGTGTTCCCTAACATCATCGGCAGTTAACATGTCTGAATGATTTAAGCCCATTAGCTCTTTTCTCATTGCTAATCTTACGCCCATTTTTTACTCCATGATTCTATGTATTCTAAATTCGACACAGCTATAGCAATTAGTAAGCCACCTACAAAAGTGACTCGCCGCAGCTTAACTAATAAATACTTCAGTTTTTTTAAGGGAGTCATTTTTTTTAAAATAATTAATACGTAAATTTGAGTGATTTGGTTTGGTGCATAATTGGCTGTATGCCTTTATACTACAGCCTATGCAAGCCTCCACCGAGAGTAAAAATGAACGAAGAATACATAGAAATAGAACTAGAAGAAGAGCCTATAGAGCTCTGTAAATTATTAAAAGTACTCAATTTAGTTGAAGGTGGCGGCCAAGCTAAAAACCTAATCACCGAAGGCTATGTGGGTGTTAACCATGAAATTTGTACAATAAAACGGAAAAAATTATACAGTGGTGATGTGCTTGAATTTGATGGCGAACTTTTTCAACTCTCTCTGAGTGAAGATGCAACCCCAGTACAAAAACCGATTGAACAAGCACCTGTTGAACCCAAGCAAAATACTTCAGCTGCGGAAAACCAACCAGCAAAAAGTAAGCGTAAACGTACTAAAAAGCCAAAGGTCGATGAAAAAACAGGACGACGCCCTATTTCATTTGGGTAAGCCCATAATCTGCACTACAAAAAAGGTCAACTTGTATAGTTGGCTTTTTTACTCTTTAATAACCTTGTTAATAATAATAAAAACAAGGTCACAACATGTCATCTCACACACCTAAAAAATGGTTTAAACCTGTAGCTTGGGCTGCTCTTATATGGAATTTATTGGGCGTTATAGCATTCATTATGCACATAATGACAAGCCCAGATATGATCAGTAAACTACCATTAGATCAACAAGCTGCATATTCAAACACCCCAATATGGGCCACCATTGCCTTTGCTGTTGCCGTTTTTGGCGGTGCCTTAGGCTGCGTATTTTTACTTGCTAAAAAATCGCTTGCAACACCTACTTTTGCTTTATCGCTCGGCGCGATAGTAATTCAGCAATACTACAACTTTTTTGTAATTGATAGCATTGCTCTACTCGGAGTAAGCTCGATTATCATGCCATCATTGGTAGTTGTCATTGCCTTAGCGCTTATTTATTTAAGTATAAAAGGCAAACAACAAGGCTGGCTAAACTAGCTTGATGGGGCCAGCTGAACAACGTTTTTTAGTTGTCATAGATGGTTTATTAAAATCATAATTTAAAACCTTACTCCCGACTCTAGCTGTTCATAAATGCAGCTATTTAAGGTTCATTTATCATGGTATGCACTTTGCAATAACCTAATTACAGAGGTTACTTTTTAAAAAATTTAATTAGTTAAGAAGGGGCAAAATAATGAAAAATAGTTTCGATACCCAACATGAGCTCACAATTAATGGTGAGCAATATAATATACATTCTCTAAAAGGACTTGGCGACAAAGCAAAACGACTCCCCTTCTCCTTAAAAGTCTTACTCGAAAATTTACTGCGCAACGAAGACGGCGAAAACATTAAAGAGCAAGATATTAATGCGCTACTAAATTGGGATCCAAAGGCAAAACCATCATCTGAAGTTGCATTTACCCCTGCACGGGTAGTAATGCAAGACTTTACTGGCGTACCTGCCATTGTTGATTTAGCTGCAATGCGAGATGCAATGGAAAAATTAGGTGGGGATCCTGCAAAAATTAATCCGCTTTCGCCTGCTGAGTTAGTGATAGACCATTCAGTTCAAGTAGACGGCTATGGTAATGACGGTGCCTTCGATTTAAACGCCAAACTTGAATACGACCGCAATAAAGAACGCTACGAATTTTTACGCTGGGGCCAAACGGCATTTGATAACTTAAAAGTGGTGCCTCCCGCAACCGGAATTGTTCACCAAGTTAATTTAGAATACCTAGCCCGTGTTATTTTCAATGAAGATAGCAATGGTAAAAAGTTTGCCTACCCCGACACACTGGTTGGTACTGACTCACACACCACCATGATTAATGGCTTAGGTGTACTTGGTTGGGGTGTAGGTGGCATTGAGGCTGAAGCTGCTATGCTTGGCCAGCCTATTAGCTTGCTCATTCCACAAGTAGTTGGTATGAAGCTTAGTGGCCGATTACCTGAAGGCACAACAGCAACCGATTTAGTGCTTACAGTAACTGAAATTTTGCGTAACCACGGTGTGGTCGGCAAGTTTGTGGAATTTTATGGCGATGGCCTTGCAGATCTCCCCCTTGCTGATAGAGCAACCATTGCAAACATGGCACCCGAATATGGCGCTACATGTGGTATTTTTCCAATTGATGATGAAACCATTAATTATTTACGCCTCACCAACCGCGATGAAGACCAACTAAAACTTATTGAAGATTACGCAAAACACCAGGGCCTGTGGCGTAACGATGGCGACGAAGCTCGCTATACCGACACACTAGAACTAAAGCTCGATGATGTTGTACCAAGCCTTGCGGGCCCTAAACGTCCACAAGACAGAATAGCGCTCAACAAAGCCGGCGAGGAAATTTCTCAACATTTAAAAGGCTTTCAAGAAGAGCGTATCGCACATCGCGATAAAAGTGATGATGAGCAATCGCGTATCGAAAGCGAAGGCCCCACAACCAACCCTGATGAACCTGTAAACGAAGCACAATTTATGGGGGCGGCAAAAGTTAATTACAAAGGCCAAGAGTTTGAACTTAACGACGGTGCCTGCGTTATTGCAGCTATTACAAGCTGTACTAATACCTCTAATCCAAGTGTTATTTTAGCCGCGGGCCTTGTGGCTAAAAAAGCAAAACAACTCGGTATTAATGTTAAACCTTGGGTTAAAACCTCACTTGCACCAGGCTCTAAAGTGGTCACTGACTACTTAGACAAAGCAGGTTTGATGGACGACTTAGAAAGCTTAGGTTTTAATTTAGTGGGTTACGGTTGCACCACCTGTATTGGTAACTCTGGACCGCTAGCTGATGAAATCTCACAAGCTATTCAAAAACACAAGCTGGTAGTCAGCTCTATCTTATCAGGTAATCGTAATTTTGAAGGGCGTATACACCAAGATGTTAAAATGAACTTTTTAGCGTCACCTCCTTTAGTTGTTGCTTACGCAATTGCAGGTAGAACAGACATAGATGTTTATAACGAGCCTCTTGCACAAGATGAAAACGGTAACGATATTTACCTTAAAAACATTTGGCCAAGCGTAAAAGAGGTTAGCGATTTAGTAAAAGAGACGGTTACCAAAGAAATGTTTGCCAAAAGCTACGCCAATGTTTATGAAGGCGACAGCCGTTGGCAACAAATTCAAATACCTGATGGTAAATTATATGATTGGAACGACGCATCTACCTATATTAAAAAAGCACCATTTTTTGATGGCATGACCGTAGAGCCACCTGGCATTCCTACTATTGAAGGAGCGCGCTGCTTAGCTAAGCTAGGAGACTCGGTTACAACCGATCATATTTCGCCTGCTGGCGCAATTAAAGCCGAAGCACCTGCTGGGCTTTACCTGCAAGAACACAATGTAGAAAAAGCACAATTTAATTCTTACGGCTCTCGTAGGGGTAACCATGAAGTAATGATGCGTGGCACCTTTGCTAACGTGCGACTAAAAAACTTGTTAGCACCGGGCACAGAAGGCGGTGTAACACGCACGCAACCAGACAATAGCTTAGAAAGTATCTACGATGCAGCTATGGCATATCAAAAAAATGATACACCACTTATTATTTTGGCCGGAAAAGAATATGGAACAGGCTCGTCTCGCGATTGGGCTGCGAAAGGCTCATTACTGTTGGGTGTAAAAGCCGTTTTTGCACAAAGTTATGAACGTATTCACCGCTCTAACTTAATCGGGATGGGTGTACTGCCATTACAATTTAAAGAGGGTGAAAGTTATGAGTCACATGGTTTAACAGGACAAGAAGAGTTTGATATTCAAGGCCTGTACGATAAAACCGACGAAGTTACACTTGTGGCTACAAATGCCGAGGGCAAAAAAACAAGCGTAAAAGCCGATGTACGTATTGATACACCTAAAGAGTGGGATTACTACAAGCATGGCGGTATTTTACAGTATGTACTGCGTAATATGCTTAACTAAGCTGCGTAGTGAATGATTCAAAGGCCTTATGGTTAAAACCATGAGGCCTTTTTTATAACTGTCTTATTATTGCGCTGCATCAATATGCAAAACACATAGCTTAATACACTGGTACCATAACCAGTGGGGGCGTTATGTCGCATCTAACTATTATTAGAGTACTTAAAGCATCCATCGTGCTTGGCTTATGCCTTATAATTACGGGCCATGCACTTATCATATCTAATGGGTTTAATGAGCAATTTGGTATTAACGGCATTATTGCATCCGCAGCTTGCATTGCAGTGGGCATATTATTATCACTTCCCACCAAAATATATCTAACCATATTACTAATGGAAGTTGAAAAACGTTATACCCGCTCTCGTACTCATGAATAGCGCTTAAAGCACACTTAAATTATTAATTTCTTTATTACGTTTTTCTAATTTTTTTTCGATGTTTTCTGCGTCTTCAAACAGCTTTTTAATCGATTCAGGGTTTAATATTGAAGGAGCCTGTGTATTAGCTGACATCTCATTAGTGCTAGATTCTAAATTTAAAATAGAGGTATCTTCTGCACCAATCACGGTTATGTCTTCAGGGTTAAGGGTTAATTCTATACTTTTTCCATTCGGATTAGGGCTATCTGAATAATGCCATTGGCCTGTTTCATCTTGCCACTTATAAATTGTACTTGAAGATGTCACTGTTGATGTATTGCTTGAAATGCCACTGGTAATTTTATCCCCAGCCTGCTGGATGCCTTTTACAGCTTGATTTAGCGTATTGGTTGATAGCGCCACCATTTGTTCTTTAATTTGCTGGGTTTCTTTGCTAACTACTGAACCAGAAAGCCAAGTTTGGCCATCGGGCTTTTTTAAATAAAACAATGATATTACAGCAATAACCATGACTGATATTGCTAAATAGGTAAAGTATTTCATAGCGTTCCTGCTTTTGTTATTCCATTAAGTTGATAGTAGTAAATAAAGTGCAATCAAGCAATTTTTTATCAAAATCTAAGCAATAAAAAACGCAGCTTATGCTGCGTTATAGTGTGGTTAAACAACGTCTTAATCGTGTTAAATCCCATCGCCGTCCATATGAAGACCACATTCGCGATTTAAACCAAAAAAGCGTGTTTCTTCTTCGGTCATACCCGGCTCTAATTTACGCGTAGTGTGTACATCTCCCATTGACACATACCCTTGCTCCCATAACGGGTGGTAAGGCAAATCATGCTTGGTCAGGTATTGATAGACATCACGGTTTGACCATTCAATAATGGGGTATACCTTAACCGTCCCTCTGCTAATTTCTACAAACTGCTTATCTGCTCGTGTTGATGACTGGTCGCGACGCAAACCACTAAACCAGGTGCCCGCTTCAATTTCTTTTAACGCACGGGTCATTGGCTCAACTTTATTGAGCTGGTTATATTGCTTAATACCGTCTTCACCTTGCTCCCAAAGTTTTCCAAACTTAGCTTCTTGCCATGCTGGGCTCAGCTGCGCTTTGTACACTTTTAAATTAAGTGATAAACGCTCGCTCATTTGCTCAATAAACTGGTACGTTTCAGGAAACAAATAACCTGTGTCTGTTAATACTACAGGAATATCTGGACGCTGGGTCGTTACTAAATGCAGCATTACCGCAGCTTGAATCCCAAAGCTTGAGGATAAAAACGCAGTGTCGGGTAAATTTTCAAGTGCCCACGCAACGCGTTCCTCTGCGTTCATATCTGCTAGTAAACCATTAGCATCAGCCAACATAGCTGCTTGGCTTTGTTTATCTAGCTGTAATATATTTTTAAATTCACTCATGGAAAATTCCAAGCCTCACCAGCGCCAGGCGCTGGTATCTAATTATGCGTGAAAATCGGTTACTGATACTTTTACTTCAGCAACAATGCCTTTGCGAATTACAAAGTCACCAAAACATTCACCGTCGTTTCGCTCACTTGCCCACTGGCCTATTAACTTGTCAAACGCCTCTAGGTAAACATCTTCGCCTACGTTTTCTAGGTACAATTTAGGAATGCGTGTACCTTCAAGGTTGCCGCCTAAGTAAACGTTATATTTACCAGGGCCTTTACCTACTAAACCGGCCTCTGCAAGCATTGCGCGGCCACACCCATTAGGGCAGCCTACAACACGCATAATAATGCTGTCGTCTGGAATGCCGTGTTTAGCAAGTAGTGCTTCAGTTTTTTCAATTAAGCTTGGTAAGTAACGTTCAGCTTCAGCCATTGCTAGCGGGCATGTGGGTAATGCCACACAGGCCATTGAATTTTTACGTTGCTCTGTATCACCGTCGTCAATCAACCCATGATTGCGAGCAATTTCTTCAATCACTGCTTTTTGATCGGCAGGTACACCAGCAATTATTAAGTTTTGGTTTGCCGTCATACGCATATCACCTTGGTGAACTTCTGCAATTTTACGACAACCTGTTTTAAGTGGCTTACCTGGGTAGTCTAAAATACGGCCGCTTTGAATAAATAGCGTTAAGTGGTGCTTACCATCAATGCCTTCTACCCAGCCAATACGATCGCCTCGATGAGTAAACTCATACGGGCGGCTCGGTGCAAAGTTAACGCCTGCGCGTTTTTCTACTTCGGCTTTAAATACGTCTGACCCAACACGGTCTAGTGTGTATTTGGTTTTTGCATTTTTACGGTTTGAACGGTTACCCCAATCGCGCTGTACAGATACAACGTGCTCTGCAATTTTTAGCGTGTCTTCTAGGCTAATAAAGCCAAAGTCGTCAGCCTTACGTGGATACGTAGCCGTATCGCCGTGGGTCATCGCAAGGCCACCACCTACAAGTACGTTAAAGCCAACAAGCTTGCCGGCTTCTGCAATAGCGACAAAGTTTAAATCGTTAGCATGAACATCAACCTCGTTATTAGGCGGAATAGTGACGGTTGTTTTAAACTTACGTGGTAAATAATTAGACCCTAAAATAGGCTCTTCTGTTGTTTCTGCTTTTTCGCCGTTTAACCAAATTTCAGCATACGCTTTTGTTTTTGGTAACAAGTGCTCTGAAATTTTAGCAGCCCACTCATACGCTTCTTGATGTAGCTCAGACTCAACCGGGTTGGTAGTACACAACACATTACGGTTTACATCGCCCGCAGTTGCAATTGAATCAATACCCACACTGTTTAACATTTGGTGCATGCCTTTAATATTTGGCTTTAATACACCATGAAACTGAAACGTTTGACGCGTAGTTAAACGAATGCTGCCGTAGCTAGTTTTCTCATCAGCAAATTTATCGATTGCTAACCATTGCTCTGGCTTAATAATACCGCCAGGCATACGCGCACGTAGCATTACGTTATGCAATGGCTCAAGCTTTTGTTTAGCGCGCTCTGGACGAATATCGCGGTCGTCTTGCTGATACATGCCATGAAAACGAATTAACTGGAAGTTATCAGCAGTGAAACCACCGGTTATCTCATCTTTTAAGTCTTGCTCTATAGTGCCACGTAAAAAGTTACTTTCTCTTTTCAAACGCTCGTTATCAGAAAGCTTTACGTTTTTATCTTGTTCGCTCATTTTAAATCCTAAATTTGTTACAGTGACGGCTGTTAGCTGTTAATAAAATAAGAAACGTGATTAATACACGTCTTTCTGATAGCGGTTTGCGCTACGCAGGTCTTTTAAATATTGCTCTGCGTCTTCATCGTTTTTGCCGGTATTTTCTTTAATAATATCAACCAATGCTTGATGTACATCTTTTGCCATGCGGTTTGCATCACCACACACATAAAAGTGAGCGCCAGCTTCTAACCACTCAAAAACATCTTTTGAGTTTTTGCGAAGCTTGTCTTGTACATAGATTTTTTCGGCTTGGTCGCGACTAAATGCCACGTCTACTTTGCTCAATAAGCCCGATTTTAAATACCCCTGAATCTCAACTTGGTATAAAAAGTCTTGTGTAAAATGAGGGTTACCAAAAAACAGCCAGTTTTTACCTTGTGCTTCACGCGAGTCACGCTCTTGTAAAAAAGCACGGAATGGCGCAATACCGGTACCCGGACCCACCATGATGATAGGTGTTTCATCGTTAGCCGGTAAACGGAAGTTATCATTATGCTCGCTGAATACTTTTACCTTACAGCCTTCTTCTGCACGGCGCGCTAAATAACCAGAACAACCACCTAAGTGCTCGCTATCAAAGGTGTCAAACTCAACGAGTCCTACTGTTAAATGCACTTCGTCTTCAACTTCGCTTTGGCTAGACGCTATAGAATATAAACGAGCCTGAAGCTTACGTAAGCAATCAACTAATGTTTGTGCATCTAGTTTTGCTGGATTTTGACGAATAACATCAAATATTTGGCGTGGTTCAATGTATGCACGCATCGCCGCTTTATCTTCTACTAGCTTTAATAGTTCAGGTGTACCTGTTGCTGTTGCGTATTTCTCAACAAAGCCCGGGTATGACTGAGTTAGTTCTAATTTTTCAATAAGTGCATCACGAACGCTTAGTTCTTCATTCGCTACTTTAACGCGACTAGAGCCATCAATTTGGGTAAGTGCTAGTACTTCATTAACTAACGCTTCATCATTTAAAAAATATACACCCAGCGAGTCACCCGGTGTATAAGTGATATCAGAGCCTTCAAGTGAAATTTCTACATGGCGTACATCTTTTGTTGAATCACGCCCAGTAATTTTTTGAACTGCTAATAATTCGGCTTCAAATGGATTTTTCTTTGTGTACTGGCTAGCTACAGGCGTTGGCGCGCCAAATGGCATAACGGCGGCTTGGCCCCCTGCGCTACCCTGTTGCGCTTTTAAATCTGGTTCAAATGCATCCAATGCGCCTTGAATCCATGTTGCAGCTTCTTCTTCGTAGTCAACGTCTAAATCAGCACGTTGATAAACCGACTCAGCGCCTAACTTATTTAAACGTTCTTCAAAATCTTTTGCGGTTTGGCAGAAAAACTCATAGCTAGAATCGCCTAAGCCAATAACCGCTATTTTAACACCGTCGAGTTTAGGGGCTTTTTTGGTCGCTAAAAATGCATGCAAAGTCTCGCCATCTTCAGGCGGCTCACCTTCACCATAAGTAGATACAACAACGGTTAAAAACTTTTCTTTTTTCAGGGCTGTTGGCTTGTAATCAGACATACTTACTAACTTGGCTGATAAACCACGCGATTCAGCTTGCTCTTTCATTTGGGTTGCAACACCTTTTGCATTTCCCGTTTGTGAGCCGTATAAAATAGTTAGTACTGCTGCATCACCAGAAACTGGCGCCCCAGCTGTAGGCATACCAAGCGTTGAGGCATTGGCATTAGCTGCTAAGTAACCACTTACCCACGCTTGTTGAATTGGATTAAGTTCAGCCACTAAACCTTGCAGCTTTTGAACTTGATCTTGCGATAGCGGGCTTGCCGCAGCATTTAGTTGACCTAACAACATGAATCGATTCCCCATAACCCTGAAAATTAAGCACAACACACACCGTGTATTGTTAAAAATGAGTTTTTCCTCAACCAATATAAAGTTTGCTGAGGTTTTCTTACTGTGCAGGATAACGGGCTATCCGCTTATCAAAAAAGAATAGAATCTGCTTTGATATTCCATTTAGTTATTAATTTTAAAAAACACCTAAAAAAACAGATTAAAGAGTAATTATTGCTTTTTATTAAATTTTAAATTAACAATTTTGTAACCTAAACAAAGTAATGTATATTATTCACTCATTATAAAAATAGGAACAATCATGTCACACGGGACATATAAAAATAAACTATTCGGAACAGCCTTATTACTAGGCACACTTCCGGTAATGGCAAATGTAGAAAACGGTAGTTTTGAGCAATGGTCAGGCAATACACCTGACGCATGGAGCACGATAGATAGCGGCATTAGCCTATCGCGCTCAACAAATATTGTTAAAACAGGTAATAGCGCTGCAGCAGTTAATGTAACCACAGGCTCTCAGGCTAACACCGATTTATTACAACAAATAACGGTAGAAGCAGGGAAAACCTATACGTTTTCAACTGATGTCTACCACACAGAAGGAAAAATTAAAGCCCGTTTATTCGTAGATGGTTACCAAGGCTACTCCAATAATACGCAAACTAACCAGTGGCAAACAATTAGCCACAGCTATACAGCAAGTAGTAATAAAACCATTAATGTTGGTCTACGCTTTTATGATGTTAGTGGCTTTGATGGCAGTGAACTTGTTTATATAGATAACTTTTTGCCTACAAGTAACGACAGCAGTTCAGGAAGTTGTTCGAGCAATAGTCTCTCTTTTAGTTTGACGACAGATAATTATGGTAGCGAAACAAGCTGGGCTATTAATAATAACCAAGGTAGTACGGTTGCCAGTGGTAGTGGCTATGCGTCTAATACACAATACAACGAAGCGTTGTGTTTAGCTGATGGCGCCTATACCTTTACTATTAACGACAGCTACGGTGATGGTATCTGTTGTAGTTTTGGTAGTGGTAATTATGCACTCACTAGTGGTAGTTCAACCATTGCAAGTGGAGCAAGTTTCAGCAGCACTGAAAGCACCTCATTTTCGCTTGGCGGTGGCTCTGGTGGCACCCCGACCACACCAACGGGTTATTATGTTACAGCACAAGGCCTAACCGGTTATGCACTAAAAACAGAGCTTTATAACATCATTAATAATCATAGTTCGCAGGGGTACTCTGCGATATGGGACTTTTATGATTCATCGGCTCGCGATACATATTTTGAAAACGATAATAGTATTTTAGATATGTACAGCGAAAAGCCAAATGGCAGCGATAGCTACACATACACAGCTGTTAGCGATCAATGTGGCAATTATAGTGGTGAAGGTGGTTGTTACAACCGCGAGCATTCGTTCCCTAAAAGTTGGTTTGGCGGTACCAATGAGCCTATGAACTCAGATGTTCATCATATTTATGCAACCGATGGCTATGTAAACTCTAAACGCAGCAACTTCCCGTTTGGTGAAGTAGCAAGCGCCACATTTACATCAACTAATGGCAGTAAGTTAGGCTCTGCAAGTAGTACCATTAATTACACGGGCACAGTGTTTGAACCCATTGATGAATTTAAAGGTGACTTTGCACGCGCCTATTTTTACATGGCTACACGCTACGAAAATGTAATTGGGACGTGGCAAAATAATACCACTGCAAGTAATGCCGTTCTTAACGGCACCAGTACGCAGGTATTTGAAAGCTGGGTTGTTGCTATGTTAATCAACTGGCATAACGCAGACCCTGTTAGCCAAATGGAAATAGACCGAAACCAAGCAGCATTTGAATTCCAAGGTAACCGTAATCCGTTTATCGACTACCCTGAATTTGTAGAAATGATTTGGTAATAATAAATTAATGAAAGAGAAGGGCCCATTGACTTACAGGGCCTTTTAAACTCCATACTAAGAATTAAACAATATACTTAAGCTGCCCCTTGAATAGCAAGTGCCGCAATCTCTTTTCTTATAGCCTTTTTCTTAAATTCTTCTTTAGTTTTTTTTAACTGTTCGGATAGTATAAAAATACGCTCGTCATCCTGTACATCTGCACCAAAATCTGCGTATTCATAGAACCTATTCAAACGACAAATATCAATCGTTTTTTCACCCTTAGGCTTTATAGCTACGTAATAAAATCCCTCTTTAATAACCAAAATATTTTCCGTATATTCATCAAAATGAGGGTGAACAATCAAATAACTCTCAGACTTATTAGGGTAATTAATTTTAGCTTTGCTAGTAGTTATTTTTTTATTAGATTTTGCTAAATTACAATCAATACAAGCAATGCATAAATTTTCTGGTTCAAACATGAACTGTGGGAAGTCATGTCTCGACGCTATATGTTCTATATCCCAACATCGGCCATTTTTAGTTTTATGCACTTGCCTACAATACAAACAAGTAAATTTTTGTTCTTTCAGATAAAACTCTTTTATTCGACCTCGTAAATCAGTTAAATCATCATCCGACCAACTAGCAGAGTTAAAGTCCAGATGATTCAACTTCTTGTGAATTAACTCTTTATCCTTTTCATTAAAATTTATTTTATTTATCATTTTATTGAAACCTGCTCCCAAGCTTCGCATAAAATTTGAATTAACTCTTTTACATGATCTTCATCGTCCATCTGTTCTGATAGTTTCATTAGTAAGTTCAATTTACTTTTCTCTAGCTTCTTTAATTTCCCATTTTTGCTTAGAGATGAAAGTAAAGAGATTACTAAACGATTTAAGTACTCATTGTTATTTCCAGCAACGCCAAAGACCTCTGCTAACTGGTAATCCGATGACTTATTTGTATAATCTTGAGATGGTTTAGCTTCCTTCTCATCCATATTAAGGATAAAACTATTTACTTCTGATAACTCAGAAATTATAAGAGGTGAATGAGTAGCAATAATGAAGTGACACCTTTTATACTCACTAAAGAACTCTATCAATGTAGACATAAACTCTTTTTGCCACTTCGGATGAAGACTTATTTCTGGTTCGTCAATACAAATGACACAATTATCAGCAATAACTCCTGCTATGTTTAACATAGTCAGTATTAAACATTTTTGTCCAGAACTAAGTTCCGAATCTTTTAAAGCTTTACCATCGTTTGATTCATAAATTATATCTGAAACATTAATTAAACCTAAATCTAATAGCAAAAGAAGGCTCTTTCTTGGTATTTGATCTGATGAAAGATCTATCTCAGCATTAAAGAAATTAAAGCAATCAATATAACTACTATATATTTTTTCTATTAACTTATTGTCATCTTTAATGTTATTGAAAATCATTGGCATATTATGAAACAAATAATCTCTAAACTCAGACTCAGGAGTTTTATTTTCTACAATTTCAAATGAACTCTTAAAGGTTTCATATCTAATACCATTTAACAATTTAGTTTTAATTTTTACCTTTACTGAGTTATTTAACTTTAGAAGAAAAAATATTTTTTCATTAAAAATAAGGCTCTTATTACTTAATAAAGATCGAAATAATAAATTCAAAAAATTAGACTGATTAAAAGAGTTTTTCGATGCGCGTAAGCCAATATAGTGATATGAGTCTGTATCATGGTATCTATACTTGGAGTTGCCTTTATACTCGACAGGAAACTTATCAAAGGGAGAGGTTGTAACTGCGATGACTTTTATATCATCATCTACCTCCATGACGTTTCTTTGATTATCTGAACAATATGACTTTGCTTCAGTAGAGCCTGAAAACGTAAAATAAGATCGTACAATAGAATCAACTTCCAAGTTTCTACTATAATTACGTGGTACAACAGCCTTATCTTCTGTCATATTTTTAAAACTATTTACTATTCTTCTTAATATCCTACTCTTACCAGTACCATTACTTCCAACCAGCACAGTGTAAGCATTTTTTTTGTTACAATAGTTATTCGAAACTAATTTGTATTTTTTTCTATCAAGAAAGACTGACTTAACTATCACGGAATTTCCCTTTCTAAAGACTTATATAATTAGTATAAATTTACAAGATTTTAATCAATACTGGCACTAAGCTCCAGCTATTGATGGAGTAATACGCACCTAGAGGTTAGCTTACTGTTAATAAACTTATATTTCATTCTAAAAACTATTAAACTGGCCTCTTTTTCCTCGGGTTTCGCTGGACTCTATCTACCTAAGCTATAGCGCTTCACTTCACTGCGAGCACCTGACGACTAAAAGCTTCAAACTTACAGCTTTTTAAACGCAAACAAAAAGCCCCAGCTAATGCCGGGGCTTTTTTACAAAACTAACTTAATTAAAAATTAAGCTTGTTTTGGACTAGAAACAACGTCTACTAAAGTCCAAGATTTATTCTTAGAAATTGGTGCACATTCACGGATAGTAACTACGTCACCCGCTTTTGCTGTGTTGTTTTCGTCATGTACGTGTAGCTTAGTTGTACGTTTAATGAATTTCCCATAGATTGGGTGCTTCACGTAACGTGCGATTGCGATAGTGAAAGATTTTTCCATCTTGTCGCTAACTACACGGCCTTGAAGAGTACGAATTTTATCGCTCATTATTGACCTGCCTTCTGGTTAATAATTGTTTTTACACGCGCGATATCGCGACGTACTGTTCTTAGCGTGTGTGTCTGAGCTAACTGACCAGTGCTTGCTTGCATGCGCAGGTTAAACTGCTCACGAAGAAGTCCTAGAAGTTCAGCATTAAGCTCTTCTACGCTTTTGTCTTTTAGTTCGCTTGCTTTCATCACATTACCGTCCGAGTTACGAAAGTTGTTTTGAATGGCAGTTTACGAGCTGCAAGGTCGAATGCTTCACGAGCAAGCTCTTCAGAAACACCTTCCATTTCGTAAAGTACTTTACCAGGCTGAATTTCAGCAACCCAATATTCAACAGAACCTTTACCTTTACCCATACGAACTTCAAGAGGTTTTTCTGTAATCGGTTTGTCAGGGAAGACACGAATCCAGATTTTACCTTGACGTTTCACGTGACGCGTCATAGCACGACGAGCTGCTTCGATTTGACGAGCAGTCATGCGGCCACGGCCAGTAGCTTTCAATCCGAAAGTACCGAAGCTTACTTTGTTACCGTTTTGCGCTAAACCGCGGTTGCGGCCTTTGTGCATTTTACGGAATTTTGTACGTTTTGGCTGTAACATTACTCGCTACCTCTACTTAGCACTTTTCTTGGCTTTCTTTGGCGCGCGTTTAGCTGGCTTCTCTTGCTCTTGTACTAGTGGTAAACCACCAATAACTTCGCCTTTGAAGATCCAAACTTTAACACCAATGATACCATAAGTGGTTAAGGCTTCAGAAGTTGCGTAGTCGATATCAGCACGAAGAGTATGTAGAGGTACACGACCTTCACGATACCATTCTGAACGTGCGATTTCTGCGCCGCCAAGACGACCGCTAACTTCAACTTTAATCCCTTTTGAACCGATGCGCATTGCATTTTGTACCGAACGCTTCATAGCGCGACGGAACATAACACGACGCTCTAGCTGAGAGGCAATGCCGTCTGCTACTAGTTGTGCATCAAGTTCTGGCTTACGTACTTCAGAGATATTAATCTGAGCAGGTACACCAGCGATTTTAGTTACTGCTTGACGTAATTTTTCTACGTCTTCGCCTTTTTTACCGATAACAACACCCGGACGAGCCGTGTGGATTGTTACGCGGATTGATTTTGCTGGACGCTCAATAACGATTTTAGACACAGAAGCTGTTTTTAATTCCTTTGTAAGGAATGCACGAACTTTGTGATCGCCAAAAAGCTGATCAGAGAAATCTTTAGAACTCGCGTACCAGGTAGAAACCCAAGGTTTAGATATACCTAGGCGAATACCAGTAGGATGAACTTTTTGTCCCATTACTTATACTCCTAGCTATCTGAAACCATAACAGTGATATGGCTTGTACGCTTAAGGATGCGGTCTGCGCGTCCTTTAGCACGAGGCATAATACGTTTCATTGTTGGACCATCGTCCACAAAGATCGTAGTTACACGAAGCTCATCAATGTCAGCACCTTCGTTATGCTCTGCGTTAGCAATAGCAGACTCAAGTACTTTCTTAACTAATACAGCCGCTTTTTTCGGGCTGTACGCCAGGATTTCTAGTGCGCGATCGACAGGTAACCCGCGGATCTGATCTGCAACTAGACGTGCTTTTTGCGCCGAACCAGAGGCGAATTTATGTTTAGCTAATGCTTGCATTTATCTTCCCCTCTTAACGTTTCTTCGCTTTCTTATCCGCAGCATGGCCACGGTAAGTGCGAGTTGGTGCAAATTCACCTAGTTTGTGACCGATCATTTCGTCAGAAACGAAAACTGGTACGTGCTGGCGACCATTATGGACAGCAATGGTCAATCCGATCATGTTAGGTATGATCATTGAACGACGGCTCCAAGTTTTAATTGGCTTTTTCTCACCGCTTTCCAAAGCTTTCTCTACCTTCTTCAGCAAGTGTAGGTCTATAAAAGGACCCTTCTTGAGAGAGCGTGGCATGGCTATTCCTCAATATTACTTAGTACGACGACGTACTATAAATTTATCCGTACGCTTGTTCTTACGCGTCTTCGCACCCTTAGTCGGCTTACCCCATGGAGACACAGGATGACGACCACCAGAAGTACGACCTTCACCACCACCGTGTGGGTGATCAACCGGGTTCATGGCAACACCACGAACTGTCGGACGAATACCACGCCAGCGGTTTGCACCTGCTTTACCAAGTGAACGAAGCATATGCTCAGCATTGCCAACTTCACCAAGTGTAGCACGACAATCAGCTTCAACTTTACGTACTTCGCCTGAACGAAGACGTAATGTTACATACTGACCATCACGTGCAAGAATTTGAACGTAAGCACCAGCAGAACGTGCGATTTGTGCACCTTTACCTGGTTTTAATTCTACGTTGTGAACAGTCGAACCTACAGGCATATTACGCATTGGTAGTGCATTACCAGCTTTGATTGGTGCATCAACACCAGACTGGATTGCATCACCAGCTTTTAAGCCTTTAGGTGCGATAATGTAACGACGCTCACCGTCTGCATATAATACAAGAGCGATGTTTGCGCTACGATTTGGATCGTATTCTAAACGTTCAACAGTAGCTGGAATGCCATCTTTAGTACGTTTAAAATCGATTAAACGGTAATGATGTTTATGACCACCACCGATATGACGAACCGTAATACGACCATTGTTATTACGACCACCTGATTTAGAGTTTTTCTCTAAAAGTGGTGCGTATGGCTTACCCTTATGTAAATCAGAGTTAACCACTTTAACTAGGTGACGACGACCCGCAGAAGTAGGCTTACACTTTTGAAGTGCCATAATTCTATCCCCTTATTACTCGGCGCCGCCGACAAAGTCTAGCTCGCTGCCTTCTTTAAGAGTAACGTAAGCTTTCTTCCAGTCGCTACGACGACCGAAACGCATGCCAGTACGTTTTGTTTTACCCTTAACGTTAAGTGTGCGAACACCCGTTACTTCTACTTCAAAAAGCTTCTCAACTGCTGCTTTAATTTCAGCTTTAGTTGCGTCATTTACTACTTTGAAAACAATCGTGTTGTTTTCTTCAGCAGCAATTGTGCTTTTTTCAGAGATGTGTGGAGCAAGGATCACTTTTAAAAGACGTTCTTCACGGATCATGCTAGCGCCTCCTCAAGTTGCTTAACAGCAGCGGCTGTAATAAGTACCTTGTCGAAAGCAATTAAGCTTACAGGATCGATACCAGCTACATCACGCGTGTCAACCTTATAAAGGTTACGTGCTGATAAGAAAAGATTTTCATCTACTTCTTCAGTCACGATAAGTACATCTTTAAGCTCAAGCTCTTTTAGCTTAGCTACTAGATCTTTAGTTTTTGGTGCTTCAAGACCAAAACTTTCAACAACGATTAAACGCTCTTGACGAACTAGTTCAGATAGGATGCTTTTGATCGCACCACGGTACATTTTACGGTTTACTTTTTGGCTGTGGTCTTGTGGTTTAGCTGCAAAGCTAACGCCACCTGAACGCCAAATTGGACTACGGATTGTACCAGCACGTGCACGGCCAGTACCTTTTTGAGCCCATGGTTTTTTACCACCACCGCTTACTTCAGAACGTGTCTTCTGAGCACGAGTACCTTGACGAGCACCTGCTGCGTAAGCAACAACTACTTGGTGTACTAATGCTTCGTTAAACTCACGTCCAAAAGTAGCTTCAGAAACTTCAAGAGCGCCAGAAGCGTCTTTGATTGCTAATTCCATCACTAAATCTCCAGGACTTATGCTTTAACAGCTGGTTTAACGATAACGTCACCGCCGATAGATCCAGGTACTGCACCTTTCACTAAAAGCAAGTTACGCTCAGCGTCAACGCGAACTAGTTCTAAGTTTTGAGTCGTTACACGCTCAGCACCCATATGACCGGCCATTTTCTTACCTTTAAACACCTTACCAGGTGATTGGTTTTGACCGATTGAACCAGGAGCACGGTGAGATAGAGAGTTACCATGTGTAGCGTCTTGCATGCTGAAATTCCAGCGCTTAACACCACCTTGGAAACCTTTACCTTTAGAAGTACCGGTTACGTCAACCTTGTTGATTTCGTTGAATAACTCAACAGTAAGCTCTGCGCCTACTTCAAAATCGCCTTCACCACCGTTAAGGCGGAATTCCCACAGACCGCGACCCGCTTCAACGCCAGCTTTAGCGAAGTGACCCGCTGAAGCTTTGTTTACACGACTTGCTTTTTTAGTGCCTGCGGTTACTTGAAGCGCGTTATAACCGTCTGTTGCGTCAGATTTGATCTGAGCAATGCGGTTAGGTGTCGCTTCAATAACTGTCACAGGGATAGATACACCATCTTCAGTGAAGATTCGTGTCATACCCACTTTACGACCGACTAGACCTAATGCCATTTTCCTAAAACCTCTCTAATCTTCCGATTAACCCAGGCTGATTTGAACATCAACACCAGCAGCAAGATCTAAACGCATAAGAGCGTCAACAGTCTTGTCAGTTGGTTCTACGATGTCTATCAGACGTTTATGGGTGCGGATTTCGTACTGATCACGCGCATCTTTGTTTACGTGCGGTGATGTAAGTACAGTAAAACGTTCAAAGCGTGTAGGTAGTGGGATTGGACCACGTACTTGTGCGCCAGTGCGTTTCGCAGTTTCCACGATTTCTGCCGTTGATTGGTCAATCAAACGGTGGTCAAAAGCTTTTAGGCGAATACGAATGCGTTGATTTGACATTCTTAACCTCAATATAAAGAGCATTTAAAAGAGCATAAAGAAACGACCGAAACAATCTTAATTATTAAGATGTCGGCTGTTTGATTATATCTACGTTGAGTTCCAAATCGGAACTCCTGTTTATTAGCTTGAAATCCAAGCTTAATTTATCCTTCCTAGTTCCCGGGGGAATTTTGAAAGCCTGCGTATTATAGAGGTATTGGTGATAAATGCAACAACTAATTCAAAACAATCTATGAGTGATTAATTCGTTTAAATAAGTGCCTACTTATATTATTTAACTATACTGGAACTAAATTTTTCAATGCGGGTCAATAGCGGCATTAACTAATCTCATTTCGTAAAGAAGCGATTTTTTAGATAATATGATATCCTATCACGCTAATTTTGCTTTTTAACACCCTCAATATGGTGAGTCGATGCGTATTTTTAATTATTGTTTAAACGTTTTATCTGCTGGATTTAGTCGCTTATTTGTAAAAAGCAAAGTCCTCCCAGAAAACCCTATTAAACAGTACGATTTAAATCCTGATTACCCTACATTTTATATAGTACGTTTAAATTCTCGTTTTGATCTTGCAGCGCTTGCTCATGCTTGTAAAAAACATGGGTTGCCCAGTCCAACTGAAGAGCAAATATTAGGTGATGAGCATTTAGATCGATTTATTGGTATTAAAAATCCACCACCTTTATTTGGTGATACAGCAAAACCGACTAACGCGCTGGCACAAGGCAAACAAATAATTGACCACCTTATAAATAGTGGCCAAAAAAATGTACAAGTGATACCGGCAACTATTTTATGGGGCCGTGATCCAGGTAAAGAAAAACCAGGATTACGTACTTTAATAACGCACTCGGTTACACCAAGCTGGTTTAGAAAATTTTTTGTGGTGTTATTTTCTGGTCGCGATAACTTTATTCGCTTTAGTCAACCTCTCGACTTATCACTTATTGTAAATGAAAAAGCCGATGTAAATGAGCTACCACAAAAATTACTACGTGTTGCCCGGGTTCACTTTAAGCGTCAAAAACTGGCAGCCACTGGCCCTAAAATGCCATCACGCGAGCAGCTCTTTAATTCACTATTGGCCTCTCCTACCATTAAAAAAGCCATTCAGGATGAAGCAAAGGCTAAAAATATTAGCCAAACCGAAGCACGTCAAAATGCGCTTAAGCTACTTGATGAAATAGCCGCAAACTATTCTGAAGCCATGATCCGCGTTGCTGATCGCTTTTTAACATGGCTTTGGAATAAGCTATACAACGGCATACACATAAAACACACAGAGCAATTGCATGAGCTAACAAATAAAGGACATGAAATTATTTACATGCCTTGTCATCGTAGCCACATGGACTACTTGCTTCTTACCTACTCTATTTACCATTTAGGTTTAGTGCCGCCACATATTGCCGCAGGCGTTAACCTTAACTTTTTCCCAGCAGGCGGTATATTCCGCCGCTCTGGTGCGTTTTTCATTCGCCGCTCATTTGCAGGTAATAAACTGTACTCTGCTATTTTTAAAGAATATTTGAGCCAGTTATTTATTAAAGGTTACTCTGTTAAGTTTTATACAGAAGGTGGACGTAGCCGAACTGGGCGTTTGTTACCTCCTAAAACAGGTATGCTTGCAATGACCTTTCAAGCAATGCTACGTGGTATTGATCGACCGGTATCGATAGTCCCTGTATATATTGGCTACGAACATGTGATGGAAATAAATACGTACCTTAAAGAGCTTGCTGGAAAAGATAAAAAAGGCGAGTCAATATTTGGTATTTTTAAAGCGATAAAAAACCTTAAAAACTATGGCCGTGGTTACCTTAATTTCGGCGATCCTATTTCGGTTAATCAATATTTAAACGATAACCAACCCGACTGGCGCGACGCGATTCACCCAACTGACGTACAAAAACCTCAGTGGTTAGGGCCGCAAGTCGCAGCTTTAGCAGACCAAGTTATGGTTAAAATTAATAATGCAGCTGCATTAAATGCTGTTAACTTATTAGCGATGGTATTGCTAGTAAACGACAAGCACGCATTAAGTAAACCAAAGCTATTAGCCCAGCTCGATTTTTACTTACGCTTGCAGCGTGATGCCAGTTATAGCGATAAAGTAACCACGCCAGACGAAACACCGGAGCAACTACTTACGCACGCTTTAAAACTTAATAAATTTGATGTGATAAGCGATGAGTTTGGCGAGATTATTGCCATTAGCGATAAAGAAAAAACACTTTTTAACTACTACCGAAATAATATTTTGCACCTATTTGCGGTACCTAGCTTACTGGCATTGCACTTATTCAAGCAGCACACAACAACGATTAAGCAATGCGAACAATTAGTACATTCGTTTTATCCGCTATTTGCCAAGGAGTGGTATTTACAGCCCCTTGATGAAAACTATATCACTCGTATTTTAGCGAACTTTGCTGACCAAAATTTAATTGAATTTGATGGTGACAATATACATATCACCAACACTAACGATTGTTTAGCAAAATTAGAAATGCTAGGGCGAGCACTCAGCTTTACCCTGCAACGTTATGCTATTGTTATTGGTTTTATACAAACGAGTGATGGAATAGAAAAAGCAGAGCTTGAACGTGAAAGCCAAGTATTAGCCCAGCGTTTAGGCACGTTACATGGCATTAAAACACCAGAGTTTTTTGATAAAAAGGTACTTGTTGGTTTTATCGATAACTTACGTGGTGAAGGGCTGGTTACAGAGGGCGATAATGGCTTGGTGGGCAGTACGCAATTATGCGAAACCTATTCACAACTTAAAACATTGCTACCTGCCCGCATATGGCAATCGATTAGCGACATTGTTCAAGACCAGTGTAACTAGTCACTATAAAAGATAGGGTTAGCGCTGACGCATAACCCCTTCTTGAATTGTTGAGGCAACCAAGTTGCCTTGGCGATCAAAAAACTGCCCTCTTACCAACCCTCTGCCTGAGCTCGCACTCGGGCTGTCTATGGTATATAAAATCCAGTCATCTAATCGAAACGAACGATGAAACCACATTGCATGGTCAATCGTTGCAACCTGCATATTTGGCTGCATAAACGACACGCCATGGGGCTGTAATGCAGTTGGTAAAAACTCAAAATCAGATGCATAAGCCAATAGGTAATTATGAATACGCTGATCATCGGGCATATCCCCATTCGCTCTAAACCAAATATGTTTAACTGGTTCAATTGCTTCTGGTTTAAAGGGGTTATGAAATGTCACAGGGCGCATTTCAATAGGCATTTCGCGAATAAATTTATTACGGATCACCTCGGGTATATGCTCAGCATTTTCTTGATAAAACTCAAGTGACGAACGAAGCTCTTCCGGTTGCGGTACATCTGGCATCGTTGCCTGATGTGAAAGTCCGTCTTCAACCGCTTGAAAAGATGCAGTCATATAAAAAATAGGCTTACCGTATTGAATAGCACTTACACGGCGGGTACTAAAGCTCTTGCCATCGCGAATAGTTTCAACATCGTAAACGATAGGTTTAGCTGCGTCACCCGGGCGTAAAAAGTAAGAATGTAATGAGTGAACAATACGTCCAGCCGGTAGGGTTTCCTTTGCAGCTGAAAGCGCTTGCCCCATAACCTGACCACCAAATACAGCTCTAAAACCCAAATCTTGGCTTTGCCCTCGGTATAACCCTTGCTCTATTTCTTCAAGTGTTAATAACGATAATAAATCATCTAAAACTTGGCTCATTATATGTTCCTCAATTCCCTAATAACTTAATGATACTATAGACTACAACTATGTAAATCTTTGTTAGGAATACAACTATGGCTTACTGGCTGTTTAAAACCGAACCCGATGCCTTTTCAATTGACGACCTAAAACACGCAACTAACCAAACAACAATGTGGGAAGGTATAAGAAATTACCAAGCCCGAAACTTTTTGCGTGATGATGTTAAAGAAGGCGATTTAGTGATGATTTATCATTCGAGCTGTAAAAACGTAGGCGTCGCGGGTATAGCAAAGGTAACAAGTTCAGCCTATCCAGACCCTACTCAATTTGACCTAAATAGCGATTATTATGACCCTAAAGCCACCAGCGATACCCCGCGCTGGGTAGTGGTTAACGTAACCTACCACCAACATTTGAATAAAATTGTGAGCTTAAAATCAATAAAAGCAAACAACAGCATTACTGAGCTAGCACTAAAAAAAGCAGGAAGATTATCTGTTATGCCCGTAACAGAGCATGATTGGAATGAAATTATAAAAATGGCCAAATAGTAAGGGTCGCGTTGCGCTTATTTTTTTACTGCTTTTTTCTTTTTGTGCCCGTGCTTGGGCACAATTGCAAAATACATAATAAGTCCTAACCACGAAAAAAAGATGATGCCGATGAGCCAACCGTTTTTTTCGTGGCCTTGCGTACGTTTACTGTTCAGTACAATGACTACAGGTAAAATGTACGCACTTAAAATAACAATTAAAAATATAACTTCATTCATTATTTTTCCAAGCTTGACCAATCAACTTCGCCGCTCAATACGCGCTCAACAGAAATATAGTGAAGAATATCCCCTTCATTCACTTTATAATCCAAAGGTGGATTTAAGTCCATATTTTGAGCACTCAAGTTATGTGCTACACCTAATAAAATAGCGTCGTGCTGCTTTTTAAAATGATGAAATAAAGTGCCAAACTCCATTTCCTTACAACCACTGGGGACTTTTAAGCTAAATTGTGTATCACCATGTAATGTAGAAAGCAGCTCTTCTTGTACTCGACTAGAACCGGGATCTTGCATAGAACGAACTAATATTTCAGCCGACTTAGCGCTGCTACATTCTATATTTTGACAATGTTCAAGTAACATATCGACTTTAGTTTCATCTAAAAAATGAGCACTAATATGGCACTCATCTTTTACTAAGCGGCTAATACGCAGCGCAGTAGTGAATGTTTGGTCGTCGTCTTGCCCATCAATAATTACTTTATCGGCATGCCTGATTGCTACACGCTCCAGCTCAGCTAAATCAGTAAAGCTAGAAAGACGCGCAAAATCAACCTGCTCATTTGCTAAAAACGGATGTTCCATTTGCTCTGTTACCGCGAGTAAAATACGACGTTCAGTGCGTTTTGTATCCGCCAAAATGTAATCAATCATTTTTTTAGTTCTGGTATCGTGCCAACCAAAAATAATGATGTGGTTATTACTGTGAGCAAAATCTTTATCACCAGTCATAGCGTGCCTAATTAAGTAAGTAACAGTTTGTCCTGCTTTTCCAAGCAAAACACCAAATAAAGCTAAACCAAACGGAATTTGTATTAAAGCAACCACCCACCGACCAAGCTCTGTTGTCGGGCTAAAATCACCATACCCTACTGTTGAGGTTGTCACTGTGTAATAGTAAAAAAAAGTGGTTATAGAGGTTAATGCCTGTTCATTAGCAACATACAGTAGCAACCAGGTTACGAGCATATGAGTTAAAATTGCAAAGGTCACTGCTTGCCAGCTCAATTGATCAATATGAGCGCGCACAAGTAACGCTAACCTTTTAAATATCACCGGCATAATACAAAATCTTTGTTATTAAATTATCTATAAACAGTACGTTACTGTATGCCTTAGTTTTAATCAACGTTTAAGGTATAGACAGTATAAAACTGTCCCCTGTAATACTAATTGTGATTTGCACATAACCACATTTCGTGATTAATTAATCTACAAACAAACACTAAACTGTATTTTTATGCTTAATAGAATAGCCACCCCATTTACAAAACTGGTTGAGCGTTACCTACCCGACCCATTTATATTTGTAATTTTGCTTACACTTATTACATTTTGCGCTGCCAGTATATTTACACCTTTCACCAGTATTAATGTACTGCAAGCATGGGGCAATGGATTTTGGAACCTATTAAGCTTTGCTATGCAAATGCTGCTTGTACTTATTACAGGCTACATGCTGGCAAGTACACCTCCCATTAGCAAAGTATTAGAGAAACTAGCAACCTTAGCCAATACCGCGCCTAAAGCAATTATATTGGTTACCTTGATTTCACTTTTAGCGAGCTGGCTAAACTGGGGATTTGGCCTTGTTATTGGTGCGTTGTTTGCCAAAGCTATTGCAAAACATACCCGTGTTGATTATCGATTATTAGTAGCTAGTGCCTATACTGGCTTTGTTGTATGGCATGGCGGTCTTGCAGGCTCAATCCCGCTAACCATTGCAACACCAGGACACTTTTCACAGGCAAGTATGGGTATTGTTAGTACAGATCAAACCTTATTTGCAGGCTTTAATATTGCCATTCTGATTGGTTTATTTATTATCGTCCCATTAGTAAACCGCTACATGTTACCCAGTGAAAACGACAGTATTTATATTGATCCAAACCTATTGAACACCAGTACACCTGCAGCAAGTAATGTAACGCGTCCTGCACAACATTTAGAGCAAAGTAAACTACTAGGTATGAGCATTGGCTTAATGGGACTTGCCTACTTAGGCTATTACTTTTTTATTTTTGGTGGTGGCTTAAACCTCAATAGTGTAATTGCCCTGTTTTTATTTTTAGCTATTACGCTACATCAAACTCCTCACAATGTGCTTAATAGCTTACAACAAGCAATTCCTAGTGGTGCGGGTATTGTTATTCAGTTTCCGTTTTATGCTGGCATTATGGCGGTGATGGTCGATACAGGGTTAGCACAACAAATATCACAAGGCTTTATTGCCATTGCAGATGCTGATAGCTTGCCATTTTACAGCTTTATAAGTGCAGGACTCGTTAATATGTTTGTGCCCTCAGGTGGCGGCCAATGGGCAGTACAAGCACCTATTGTTATACCCGCAGCGCAAGAGCTGGGCGCCGATATATCACGCGTTGCTATGGCTGTAGCGTGGGGCGATGCGTGGACCAATTTAATTCAACCCTTTTGGGCTTTACCGGTATTAGCCATTGCAGGTTTAAAAGCAAAAGATATTATGGGGTTTTGTGTAGTACAGCTATTTGTAACGGGGGTATTTATTGCGTTGATGCTAAGTTTTTATCCGTAGTATTTTGGTAATAAATACGCGCGATTTTATATCGCGCTTGCTAGCTGCAAACCAAAAAAACTAAGCAAGAAAATAAAGTTAACTGGTAAGTCATTTAATACCACCAAATAATGTCACCTAGTGCTAATAAATTACAGATCATGTGAGCGATAATGCAATACCACAGATTACCCGATAAATGACGAAGTAGTCCCACCAAGCAAGAAAATACAAACAGAGAAATAAAAATTTCAACTTGATCATACTGCCCATGTATCAATGTAAACACGATACTTGGGATAATAATTGCGCCAATAGCTCCCAAGGCGGTTTTTTTCAGCCTATAGAATGCCACTCCTCGAAAAACTACTTCCTCATATATAGGCCCAATAAATCCTACTGCTAAAAGCAGCATAATTTTATCTAAAAGCGAGTTTGTTTGTGCTTCAACTTCTAACATAAAGTCTGGTACGGCGATTTCCATAAAACCAAAAAGCCATTGTTCCAGTAAAACGTAAGCCGCTGTTAATAGCACTGTAATGATTAAAGGAAACAGAGCCATTTTTTTATTGCTAAGCGCCCAATAACGTCGCCTTTATTTTGCGCATCAAGAGTAGACTTTAAAAATAGCAGCGTAAGTACAGCAGTGAGGAAGGTAGATATAAAAACTAAGCCAGGATTCGAATCTAGTTGCTCTAAATGTGTAAGGTCATTTAAAAATAATGCCCCACCACCCGATAAAAAAATAATCAAGTATGAGACCATTGGGAGCGCCAGTGAAAAAAAAGGCCAACCAATAAAGCGTGAACAATAAATATTCCCCTGTGCTTTGATTTACTTTTTGTTTTATCGCATCATCCATAATTTTATCAGCTCACGGTTTATTGTTATTTTTTATTCCCAAGGATATTACCCTATCAATTACCCCATTAAGAAACAAACAAAAACTAATATTTTGCTATCGCCACACAAGCTAAAATAAATACAGTTAGTTTTATTTAGAGTGGTTGGGGAAGGGTTATTACCCCCTGCTAAACACCCACTTTGCTGAGCGTCAGCTTTCTTTCTAAACAACAAATGCACACAAACCTTAAAAAGCAACGTGCAAAAAAACCGCATGGTGAGCGAGCTTTGAGCTACCATGCGGTTTTTTATTGTTAGCTCGATAAAATCGTCATAGGTAAACTAAGTATTGGATTGTCAGAGTCTGCAAAATGCATCATCATTGCCACATGGCCTGCAACGACCAGTGCATACATAACCGCTGAAAAGCCTTGGCCGTATTTATCAAGCGGCAATAAATGGGAGTAATGTCGGCCGCGCCATTCAAATACAATTTCCAGTGCGCCCACAAACAAAAAGAACACCAGTAACATCAAGCCAAATGTATAACTAAGCCATAAGCCAAAAAACACACCCAGCAAGCATACACTTAGTCCAATCCATGAGCGCATAGAAAAGCTGATACTCTTTAATACATGCCCACCATCTAGCGGTAAAATAGGCAGTAAGTTAAATAAGTTAAGTAGTGCGCTTAATACCGCAACACCGGCAAATATGTCCATCTCTGTGGCGTAATAAAGCACCACACCTAACACTGAGGTAAACAAACCAAATGCAAGGCCCATGAGCGATATCACCACATCTTGCCAGCGGGTTGTTATTTTATCGTCACTGACAGCTAACCCACCTACAAATGGGATTAAGTAAATACCTTTGGTTTTTATACCAAAGTACTTCATTGCTCTTACGTGCCCATACTCATGCACTACTAAACACGTTATAAGCATCAGCGCAAATTCAATACTAAATAGCCAGGCATACCCAGCAACAGATGCACCCGCCAGCGCAGCCTTTACTACTTTTGCACTTTTAAATAATTTAAAGCCAAGCGCCGCGAGCCCTAAAAACCCTCTTTTAGGTTCGCCATTAACTGGGGCTGGTAAAGCGAGCTGAGTAGCAAATTGCTCGTCTACAAATAACGAAATACTTTGCTCAGCAGTTGTGCTGGTATCTATACCTATTAATTTATCTTGAAAATTAAATTGATAGTAATGTTCTCGAGGAGTATCAAACGCAATAGCTTGCTGGTTATGAAATACTTGTACTATTTGCTGCCCAGAAACCATCAATGAAAATGGCTGGTCAGCCAAGGTGAGATCTATCCTTATCATAATTAAAGCCATTTAAAATAATCGCGCTAGTATACCGTTTGGCTAAAAAAACACGAGGGCAGGCGTTAACTATTGTATTAAGTTTAAGCACCTAGCAATAGCTAACGCTGCAAGTAAAGGGCTATTTTTCTTCTTTAGGGTGTTCATCTTCTGCACTAACAATATGCGCACTGCTGGCTAAACGTTTACGCCAGCGCTGTTTTGCTACTGCACGCATATTGGTTGATTGGTCGCGCTCGTCGACTATTTCTAAGCCCATTAGTGCTTCAATCATATCCTCAAGCGTTACAATGCCACGCACTTCTCCGTATTCATCCACGACTAAACATATGTGCGTACGCTGCGTTAGTAGTGTTTGCAATAATGACGATACGTTTTGAGATGTGGGTACTGTATAGATTGGTTTGATCAGCTTACTAATTTTATAATCGGTCCCTAAGCGATGATAGGCCAACATAATATCGTTTTTATGCGCAAATCCGACAATGTCGTCAGCATCTTTATCAAAGATTAATACACGGGAAAACGATGACGAACCATGCTCATTTAAATATTGGTTTACTGTTAAGTCTTTATGTACTTTAAATATAACCGTGCGCGGCGTCATTAAGTCAGACAATTTTGCGTGTCTAAAATGTAAAAGATTACGAATAATTTCAGACTCATCTTCGTGCAAAGCACCCGACTCAGTGCCAATATCTGCCATGGCTTCTATTTCTTGGCGAATATAATAAGCCTCGTCGTGTTTTGGCCCCATTAGGTTTGTTAACTTTTGCGCACACCATACAAAGGGCTTTAGCGAAATCACCAAAAACCGTAAAGAGTAGGTAACACTTGGCGTTAAGGCACGCCAATAATTAGCACCCAGTGTTTTTGGAATAATTTCAGAAAGAACTAATACCAGTAAAGTCATTATTGCTGAGGCAATTCCTACTGCAGCATCAGAAAAAACCACAGCAGCTTGCGCCCCCACACCCGCCGCACCTGCGGTATGTGCAATGGTATTTAAGGTTAAAATAGCTGCTAATGGCTGATCTATATTATTTTTTAGTTTTTCAAGTTGCTTAGCAAGCTCAGGTTGCTCTTTTCTCAGTGATGCAACATAGCTTGGCGAAATACTTAATAGCACCGCCTCCATCACAGAGCACAAAAACGAAATAACAATGGCCACAACCATATAAACAATCAGTAAAGTCACTTTCTCTCCTTTATATTGGATGGATGAGCATGTTAACAATACATGCTATATTTGACCAAACATCCAATAATAACAGGCACAATAATGAAATTTAATGCACCTTGGTGTTATCGCAACAAGCGACTTAAACGAGCCTTAGGCTTATTAGCGTTTAGCAGTTTAAGCTTTGCAACAATTGCTGAACCATTGGACAAATCAAAGATTCAATTTATCGGCCCTATTGCCGAAGATATGCAATTAAAACCTTTTCAAACGCCTCATGGCTCAGCCATTATCAACAACCTTTTGCCACAATTACAAGCAAACTCAGATAGTTTTTCTATTTTCGGTAAAAAACAAAGCTGGCAACCATTCAATAAAGTAAGCGCACTCACCCTTGGCGGACTTCAAGCGCTGAAGTTTAATATAGAAACAACGCGTTTTACACAAGGCACTCTGACTTTAAAGGGGATTGAAGAGGGGCAATTATTTATTAATAGTGAGCTTCAAAAAGGTGATAAAAACAGTTATAAGCTTGCCTTAACTAACTCCACTCACAGCGTTATTATTTTGGCGCAACAAGTCGCAAACTGGAATGATGTGGTTATCGATTTCATCCCTAAAAGTGACACTGATAAAATTACGCTAAATACATCAAACATAAAGCGCTTATCGGCAAAGCAATTATTTGATGCACCTACCCTCAGTAATATATCTCTAGCGCCCAACGCTGAGCAATACATAACCACTAAACGCACTTATGACGATAAGAATCAAAATAAAGCCAACTTGGTTACCCAGTTAAAAAATACAGACAACTTGACTGTATATCGATTTGAAGATGGACAACCAAGTAACATTATTTGGAGCCCAGATAATCAGTACTTAGTGTACTTGTTAAATGGTGAGCTAAAACAGCTTAATCGTAAAAGCTTAGCTATTAAAACACTGGCAAGCGACTTAGCCGGCGCGAGTGGTTTCACTTTTTTTAACGACACTAGCATCGTATTTAGCTGGTCTAAATCACCAGAAAACAGTCACAACTTAACCAAGCATTACAAAGGCCTTCAAGATCGTTGGTCATATGCGCGCACCACCAGCCAACTTTATATGCTTGATACTAAAAGTGGCTTAACAAAAACGCTTAGCCAAGGCCCGCTTTCTCATAGCTTTGAAGATTTAAATAGTGCGCGTGGAAAAGTATTAATGAGCCGTTCGGTTATGGCTATGCAAGCGTCTACTCACCCTGAGACAGAGCTCGTTGAGCTGGATATAAAATCAAACAAACTTTTGTCACTTGGTAAATTTAATACATTTAACCAAGCAAAATACGCAAACAAAGACGTGTATGTTGTTGCAGGTCCCGACTTTAAAAATGGCGCTGGCAGAGCGCTGCCAAAGTCAATGCTTGCCAATAATTACGACGGACAGCTTTACCTGTTAACTAACAACGGTAAAAATGTCACTGCGCTCAGTAAACAATTCGACCCATCGATTGGTCAGCTAAGCGTGTTAGAAAACGGCGATGCGGTACTTAAAGTGACCGAAAAAGACACTCAACCACTGTATTTATTTGACCTAAGTAAGCAGCGCTTTAAAAAGTTAAATACCAGTGTAGATATTGTAGAAAAATTTAGCGTTTCATACGGGCGTAATTCACAAGTATTAATCACTGGCACAAGTGCTTTAGCGCCCCAACAACTAAAACGCCTTAATATTAGTAAAAACAAAACCGATCTTATTTGGGATTCAAAACCAATTGCTTATGCCAATACAACAATCCCCACCCTTGAAGAATTTAACTTTACTAATAAAAGTGGTGTTGAAATAACCGGCCGTGTTTATGTGCCAAGTAACCTAGATAAAACTAAAAAGTACCCTGCTCTTGTTTATTATTACGGTGGTACATCACCTGTTACTCGTGGCTTTACCGGCCGTTACCCATTTAACTTATGGGCAGAAAACGGCTATGTGGTTTATGTAGTACAACCTACCGGTGCAACGGGCTTTGGACAAAAATTCTCAGCGCAACATGTTAATGCATGGGGTGATTACACCGCCGACGATATTATTGAAGGGACACAGGCATTTTTAAAAAAATACTACTATGTAGATAATACCAAAGTTGGTAATTTAGGGGCCTCTTATGGTGGCTTTATGACTATGTTATTGGCTACAAAAACCGATTTATTTAGCGCTTCTATTTCCCATGCCGGTATTTCAAACTTAACCTCTTATTGGGGCGAAGGATGGTGGGGCTACTTATATTCTGGTGAGGCATCTAAAAACAGCTTCCCATGGAATAACGCTGAGCTTTATAGCCAACATAGTCCGGTATTTCATGCTGATAAAGTAACCTCTCCACTGTTACTTATTCATGGTGATAGCGATACTAACGTACCGGTAGGCGAGAGTTTAACAATGTACACTGCACTTAAACTACTAAATAAAGACGTAGAGCTTATTGAGTATAAAGGCGCAGACCATCAAATTTTTGCTCGCGATAAACGCTTTAACTGGTGGAATACTATGCTGGCTTATTTTGATAAAAAACTAAAAGATGAGCCACAGTGGTGGGATTCAATGTACGAAGGTAAATAATTTAATCCGGTATTTTATAACGCTATGAAAAGCGCCCTCAAATATAAGGGCGCTTTTTAATTTTTTATAATTATTTTAATATTTTTGAAATATTAAGTTACTTAAAACTAGCATGTAACCCCTTCTCAGCATTTACCTAATGGTGCTACCATACAGAGCTACAAACATTTAAAATAAAGTACTATGGCTATTAATGTTTTATTGGTTGAAGACGACGAAATACTCGTTAAACGCATTCAAAATCACTTTGCAGAAACCGAATTTACAATAGAAGTAGACTCAACTGGCGCTGATGCACTAAGCATCGTAAAGCAGCGGTCAAACCTGCGCGATGCTTTTACACTTGCCATTATAGATATTGTTTTGCCTAAAATTGATGGGCTACAGCTTGCCAAAGAGCTCAATACCCTAACAGACATTGGTGTTATTGTGCTATCTAGCCGTGATTCCCAAGCAGATCGCATAGCAGGCCTTGCCCAAGGTGCAGACGATTATATTTGTAAACCTGTCGATTTACTTGAGCTTGAACTACGCATGCGTGCTTTATATAAACGCGTTGCCGTTAATATAGATAGCGACGAAAGTGAAGAGTTTATTGAATACGCCGACTTTAAATTACACCCCGATAATCGCACCCTAATTACCTCATCTGGTGTTGAATCACGTTTAACTGAAGCTGAGCACAAAGTACTTATTTGTTTAATAAGTAATGCAGGTAAAGCCACTTCACGTGAAAAAATATCTGAAGAAATAGGACAGCCAGATTGGAGCCCTAACGATCGTACAGTCGATGTTCTTATTGGTCGACTGCGTAAAAAGCTAAACGATGAAAAAGATCAAAAGCGTATTGTCACAGTGCGTGGCAAAGGCTACATGCTCTCTATATAGTTGTTAAAAAGCGGTTTAAGCTATTTATACTCAACTTTGGTTACTTGGTGAGTTGAGCAATTAAGCGTTCAAAGGCTCTGTAATTTAATGCCTCTTTTAAGTCGTCTAAGCTAATTTTTTCATTCCCTTTTAAATCACTAATCGTACGCGCTACTTTAATGACCCTATGGTAAGAGCGCGGCGATAAAGACAGCTTTTCACTGGCCTTCGCCAAAAACTGCAGCTCTGCTGAAGCAAGCTCACAGTGAATACTCATTTCTTTATTATTAAGCCGCGCATTTACTTTGCCTTGGCGTTTTAACTGTATGTAATAAGCTGCTTCTACCCGCGCACGCACCTGTGCACTGGTTTCTTCTCGTTTAGTGCTTTGCAGTTCTACGCTTGTTAACCGTGGTAGTTCTATTTGCAAATCAATACGGTCAACAAATGGGCCTGATACACGAGATAAATAACGTATAACTTGATCGGGTGTTGCTCGTTTATCGGTGTGGCTTCCCGTAGGACTTGGGTTTAACGCTGTAATGAGCTGAAACTGCGCAGGGAACTCCATTTGCCGCGCCGCACGCGAAATAGTTACCGTACCGGTTTCCATTGGCTCACGCAGGGAGTCGAGCACTTTGCGCTCAAACTCTGGAAGTTCATCTAAAAATAATACCCCATTATGCGCTAGCGAAATTTCACCCGGCTTAGGATTTGATGAGCCTCCCACTAATGCAACCGCCGAGCAGGTATGATGAGGATTACGAAAAGGGCGTTGCCGCCAGTTTGTTAAATCGATTGAATGACCAATAATTGAATAAAGTGCGGCAGTTGAAAGCGCTTCATCATCAGACATAGCCGGCATTATTGTGGCCATTCGTTGAGCAAGCATTGATTTACCGGTTCCCGGTGGACCTAAAAATAGCAGGTTGTGCCCACCTGCAGCGGCTATTTCTAATACACGTTTAGCGCCAGGCTGGCCTTTTACATCGCTCAAATCAAGTAAAAAGTCAGGTGCCTGCGTGCAATCTGGGTATTCTATATTTAACGGCAACGGCTGCTGGTTTAGTAAATCCCCCCATACCTCTTGGATTGAGCTTACCGCTTTACGTTTTACACCATTTACAAGACTTGCCAAGCTATCATTAGCTATGGGTAAAAAGCAGCAGCGGTTTTGTTCCTTAGCAGCAAGCACAGAAGGTAAAATAGCATTTACTCCACGTACCTCACCGTTGAGTGCAAGTTCACCGTAAAACTCATATTTATGAATATCAGGGCACACTATTTGCCCTGATGCCACTAAAATACCTACGGCAATAGCAAGGTCAAACCGACCACCATCTTTGGGTAAGTCGGCGGGAGCTAACTTAAAAACATGTAATTTATGGTATTTTTTATATTATTGATTCAGTTACAATATGTAAAACTTACTTGGGGATTGAATTTTGGCAATTATTGCATATTGTAGGGTGTCTTCATCGAGGCAATTAGAAGGCTTATCGATGAGCTTGCAGAATGATAAAAAGCTATTAGAAGAAATTGCTCAGAAATTTAATACGACATTATCGGATAGAATTTATTCCGATAGTGGATTCTCTGCATACCACGGGAAAAACCTAAAAAACGAACTAGGAAACTTAATATCTGACATTGATGAATTAAGGATTAAGCCGAATGATATAATAGTTATGAGACATTTAGATCGCTTAAGTCGACAAAACATCGCTGATGCTATGGAGATTTTCACTAAAATTTTAACCTCTGGGGTCAAAATATACACAACGATGGACTGTCGTCTTTATGAACGCCATGGAGATAATGGTAAATTATCATTCGTATTAGCCTCTTTATCTTTCTCACTGGCAAATGAAGAGTCTGTAAAAAAATCTTTTTTAGTTAACAGCCATGCTATTAATAGAATAAAACAATTTGATAGAGGAGAGAGAGGTGAAAATAATGCACCATATAACATCGGTGTAGGAGGTGTGCCCTTTCACGTAAAAATTATTAATAAAACAGTAACAGCTCATCCAACAAACTTTTCAATCTTACAAGAACTAATAAAGTTTGCATTAAAAGGCAACGGCTTAAGCAAGTGTTTAGAGTTTTTGTCTCAAAGGAATATAGCGCTGACTTCAGCAGGTCTTCGTAATTTACTAAAATCCCACTCTCTTTATGGTCGATTAGTCGTGAAAATAAAAGACCTTGATGCAATAGCTAAAGTTAGAGAAGAAACAAATGTAGAAAAGTATATTAGTAAAAAATATGAGCGGAATAACTTCTACCCTGCGGCCTGTAATGAAGATGAATGGTATCAATTGCAGTCCTTATTTAGAGGAAATGTAGATCAAAGCTATTGCAGAAAAGAATATACTCTTTTGTCAGGAATGAAGAAGCTTCATTGCGGGTGTGGAAGTAGTATGACTGTAATCCGTACAAATGCTAAAGGGGCAACTTACTACGCTTGTATTAACGCTAAATGTAATAACTTAGAAAAAATATACACTATTGATAAGATAGTAATCAGTCATCTTGCTGCTTACTTTAGAGGCAATAATTTTAAGATTGATAATCCAAAAGAGCTTACAATTTTAAAAGAAAAGTTAAAGTCTAAGTTAGAAGAATTTAATGAGAAGCAACTTTTCTTCTATAACAATCATCTCTTCTACAACAAAGAAATAGAGGTGGATATGTATAGTAGAAAAGAAGAAATTGATAATCTAGAAGCTAAAATTAAAGAGATTCAGTATAAAAGTTCTAAATTAATATTTGGGGCAGATTTTTTTGATAAGAAAAACTATAACGAGGAGTATATCGATAAAATTATCAGCGAAAGCTCTGAGAATAAAAGAGTATTACAAAAAAAATTATCAACTCTTATAGAGGATATCATTGTACATAAAGATGGGCTTATCGAAATTATAAAAAGTGCTGGTGGTGTTGATTTCTTTTATATACCTGAACAAGTTAAAAAGACAGGTAGACGCCTTGGAGTTCAACTTATGGCCTTGAAAGATAAGCAAGCCCCATATGCTGATTTAAAAGAAGATACTGTTTTTGGTAAAATAGCATTTTCAATTGATGAAATAAGAAGCAAAGCATACTTATCTACAAAACTAGAGCATATTGATCCAACTTTATTGAAATTGTATTCTGAAGATTCAACTAAAGAAACTGCACTTGAGTCATTTCAAAGTTATATTAAAAATAGACTAATAAAGCGAAACTTTTTGATTTACCGGAAAAAGAATATATTAGCTGAGGGTGTTTCAGAAAAAAGGTGGCAAACACATAAAACGAAAGCAAAGAAGCACTTTATTAAACTAGGCCTTGCTCAAGAACTTGAATATATAACTGCTAAAGGTAATCACTCTAAGCTAACTATAATTTCCGAAAAGAGCTTTGAAACGATTAAAGATGAGTTAATAAATGAGCTTTGTGCTCAGGCTATTTACTTAAAGTAACACTTATATTACAATATATGCAGTGTTAGAAAACACAAAAATTTATTTAATTCCCCCTCTACTTGTAGTCGGGGAATTTTTTCGTTCAAAAAAAATACTCTTTAAGGAGAGTCTATAGGTAAAAAAATGATTAAACTAACAAAGACAGAAAAAACTATTCAACTGCTATGTGGCACAGTTGGTTCAGGTAAAACAACCTTAGTACTTGAGAAATCAATAGATCTATTATTAAATGGGGCTAACGTAGTAATTGCCGTACATAGCATTGCAACTATGGAAGAAAAAAAAGAAGAGCTAAAAAATTTAATTAAGTTACATACTACATCTGATAAAAAAGAGCTTCTCGACAATATATACACGGTTAAATCTGACCTTAATAGCAGTTATGTATCAGAATCATTTAAGGCAGTAGTTAAAGAGAAAAATCATAATCACATCGGTAAATGTATCTTTGTTTGCTCAGCATCCCTTATTAAATTTAACTTTGAGGAAATGAACAACAAAAAAGATATATTATTCATTGATGACGAATCTAATAGCTTCAAAGCAGATCTATTAGCTTCAGCAAGAGGTTTTGAGATCGACCGTATTTTAAAATGCTTTAAATACGTAAAATCTAACGAGACTGAGCATGGGGCGGTATTTTCCTTATTAAAAGTAAATCCAGCTTTCAATAGTGCTGTAAATACAAATAGATATGAGCTTCTAAATATTTTTAATCCACTTATTTTGAAAATAAAGAAATGTATAAATAAGGGGACGTCCGCTGATATTCAACTTATTGCACTAAAAGGGAAGGTTAGAGATTCTTACGATCTTTATCTAACTACTTTATTAAGTCCAAAGATAGCTGATAGCTTTGCTTCAGTAGTATGGATAGGTGATGAAGTTGATAACAATCTAAATGTACAGCTATGGAAAAAGAGCGGTATCAAATTTAAACGTAACATAGTTAAAAATCATAGATATAATTTTTCTAATCGCGATATCTCATTTTTTTCTATTGGAGGAAGCACGAGAGTTGGAACGACTAAGTTTACTACCAATGATGCGATTAAAAACGACTTAGCTGCGATTATTGTAAAAAAATTTAAAAATCAGCACAAGAACTGTTTAGTCTCTCTTAATACTAAGAATAAAGCTTCTACACTTACTAATAAATTGGAAAAGCATTTTAACCTAAACATATTAAGTACCATAACTAAAGGTTCAAACAAATATACTGAGAACACTCTAATAATATGTGCTGGGTCTAATAGACCTAATGATCATATTCTCAAACTAAATGAATTAATTTATGGTTTAACTACGGAGGAACAACTAGCCCAATCTGAGTACAATAACTATTTTCAGACAGCGATTAGAGGATCTTTGCGAGATACAAACAATAATAGTAAGGCTGTTATTATTTTTCCTGATGACAAAGTAGCGCATTATGTACAGAAACGCTTTAAAGATGAGTTCAATATTTTTATAGAAGTAGAGGCTTTGTGTGCAGAGCTAACAAGCAAAATATTTAATAAAAAACCTGGAAGAAAAGTCAGAATCGTGAAAAAAGACGGCTCATCATTAAGTGTTAATGAAAGACAGAGGCTTAAAAGGCGACGTGCTGATTTTGGTAAAGAAAAAATAAAATCACTAATTGATAAGATAGATGGTGGTATTAATGAATTCTTATTGTTGAACAAAAAACAAACGATGGTTATGCTTAAAGATTTTGATCAAAACTAATTATTCATTTGTGACATATTTATCATTAATACTATTTTTATTAGTTACTACAAGCTTTCTACGAAAGCGTTGTGATTTCATGGAATGAAATTAAATTACTCATAATATTAGTGCTGCGCACCACTTCATCAACAAGTTGATTCGTATAAAAATGTCACAAATTACCCAATAACTAATCATTCATTTGTGACATATTTATTATTAATACTATTTTTATTAGTTACTACAAGCTTTCTACGAAAGCGCTGTGATTTCATGGAATGAAATTAAACTACTCACAATATTAGTGCTGCGCACCACTTCATCAACAAGTTGATTCGAAAATCTAACTTTAGTTTAAAAATAAATTTTTGTTCGCAAGATCTTCTAGTAAATATTTATAGTGCTTAACTAATCTAGATTCAGTATAACCATTAGCTTGCTTCCACCATCTATACCCTATAGAACAACCTGCACACGCTTCGACTTGACCATTTACAGGTTTAGAATATAAATATACTTTAGTTTTCGAATCAGGGGTTTCTTGCCATACCCAAATATACAAATGAGATGAAAAGTTAGTTGTAATAACTCTATCTTTATATGTTGTTGATGAACCATTAATTAAGTTCGTACCAGAAAATCCAAAGAATGACTCTACATTAGGCACTGATACTGTAGTGTTGAAATTACCCTGTGGTACTTCTACTTTTAAAAACCAACTATCAGCAACATCACTTTTTATAATGTCAAAAAAGCCGCACTGCGGAGAAACTCCATATTTAGAGAAAACTTTCCCTCTATTTAACCCTTTATAAATCGAAAAATCATTCTGTTGATAGGCCAAAAACTCAGTTTTAAAAACATCATTTTGAGCGTTTAAACATGCTTTATAATCAGCTGATTTCCTGTTGAAAAAATCTAATTTTTCTCTTTCTAACACCATATTGTTCTGAGCACGAAATGAATCACTTAGGGCAAAAATCAATGTTTTTGGGTCTATATCAAGCTCTATTATTGCATCATCAACACTCATATGAGCTAGATTAGAGTATTTAAAGTCAACCTTCTCGAAGTTATTGCTTTGACAACCAGATAAAAAAATAGAAAAAATTAATAATGTTATTCGCATGAATGTCCTTTTCAAATAAAAATTACTTTTAGATTGGTTTATATACACACTTAAATTATAAACCTTAAAGTTTTTTAATTGAATAGATATTCCGTAAATATAGACTTAATCATAATATTCCTGATTTTACCATTTTTGAAACTTTTGCAACTGTAGCTCGACTACAATCTGCATCTTTAATAATACTAGACCATGATTTTCCGTCTTTTAACATAGAAGAAATAATTGACCACTTTTTTTTATCAGGTCTTCGCCCTAAGTAAATACCATTTTCTTTGGCTTTTTTAATACCCTGAGCCTGTCTTTTCTTTCTTGTTTCATACTCATCATGCGCCATAGCCGCTGCTAAATTAAGCATAAATTCGCTCAAAACTTTCCCTATATAACTTTCAGCTTCACAATCTGAAAAAACCCTATGCGTTGTAGGCTGATCTAATACAACTATATTAATTTCTCTATTTTGAAATTCAGTTTCAAGATTCTTCCACTGCTCGTAAGGAAGTCTTGTTAATCTATCCATTTTTTCAATGAGAATAATATCTCCTTTGTTACTATCTTCAAGTAAGCGCCATATTTCAGGCCTATCTATAGATGCCCCTGATGCATTCTCAACATAAAAACCCGCAATTTTATAGCCTTGCTCATCTGCGAACTTAATAAGCTCCTCTCGGCCTCTTAGAGCATCTTGCTGAACGGTACTCGCTCTTAAATATGCACGAATAAACATAAATATAACTTCCAGTCTGTTTTAAGTGGTCTTATATTATAGGTCTGTTTTAAGTTTGTAAACACCACTTAACAGACCAAATTTAAAAGGTCTATTTGAGGTATGCTTTAACAGACTGCATTATTAATGCTTATAAATATTGGTTTAATAATGAGTATCGGTAATAAAAATGAAAAGAAATAGAAAAAGTTTTCGACTAACAGATCTAGCAGTCCAAGGACTTCAATTCATAATTTCTAAGGACAGTAATTCGAATAGCACAATAAACAAACTTCTAGAGTCAGTTACAGATAAAATAATTTACCTATCCCACGAGGATTTAGCTTTTTTAAAATACGGGAAAGAGCCTTCCTATTGCCCTATAACCTATTACTCACATCTTATATATCAAGACATAAAAGAAGCTCAGATGAAATTAAGCTTATCTACAGGGAATTAAAATGAAAGTAAAAAGTTATAAACGATTCAGAGAGTTCCGAGAGAAATTAATATACCTAAAAAGGTTAGAGAGGGAGTTAGATACTTCAGATACAAGGAGTACTTTCCTTAATCTTCAGAACCAAATAAAGACACTTAAGAAAGTCATATTCCATCAACCATATAACCATGTTAGATAATGAATTATTAGCTTACCGAAGTATCTTGATTTATCACATCCTTGATACAGGGCTGACAAATAAGGCCTTGTTTTTTAATAATTTAAATTACTTATACTCTTTTAGTAGTAAACACTTTACACATATATAGAACTTAACCATTCTTGTGCTTCACTCAGCCGCTAAGGAGAACTAATACTATCTAACTCACTGGTAACACTAACTGTGGTTTTATGAGTTGTGGTAAAGCAGCCCTAACTAAAAGGAATATAGTTATGGGTATTGAACTATTAGTAAATGTCTATCTACAGCTAACATTAAACCTAGATTCAATTACTCGGATTATCTCTAAAATGACATATGAAGATGTCAAAAATATCTGTATAGGTATAGGTATAGGTATAGGTATAGGTATAGGTATAGGTATAGGTATAGGTATAGTTAA
>NZ_PNDY01000050.1:0-291 GCF_005886645.1 Pseudoalteromonas sp. S408
GTGGGGGGGGGGGGGGGGGGTGGGGGTGGGCGGGGGGGGGTGTGGCGGGGGGGGGGTGGGGGGGGTGCGGGGGGGGCGGGGGGGGGGCGGGGGGGGGGTGGGTGGGGGGGGGGGGGGGGGGGGGGGTGGGGTGGGGGGGGGGGGGGGGGGTGTGGGGGGGGGTGGGGTGGGGGTGGTGGGGGGGGGGGGGGGGGGGGGGTGGGGGGGGGGGGGGGGGGGGGGGGGGGGGGGGGGGGGGGGGGGGGGGGGGGGGGGGGGGGGGGCGGGGGGGTGGGGGGGGGGGGGGGGGGG
>NZ_PNDY01000051.1:0-316 GCF_005886645.1 Pseudoalteromonas sp. S408
TATTGCACTCGGCCACATCAATAACACAAACCAAAAGTTCTTACTCGGAAAAGAGCTGGCTATCGGTGCGCTCAATGGTATTTTATGGTCTCTACTCATAGCCGGTGTTGTCGCGCTTTGGCAGTGGGACTTTGTGCTCGGAGCTGTGATTGAATTTGCCATGTTTATGAATTTACTGGCAGCAGGTATTGCCGGTACAAGTATTCCGATTATTTTAAAGCGCATGAATATCGACCCTGCATTGGCTGGAAGTGTAGTATTAACAACTGTCACTGACATAGTCGGGATCTTCGCCTTCCTTGGTACAGCCACTTTA
>NZ_PNDY01000052.1:0-245 GCF_005886645.1 Pseudoalteromonas sp. S408
GGGGGGGGGGGGGGTGGGGGGGGGGGCGGGGGGGGGGGGGGGGGGGTGGGGGGGGGGGGGGGGGGGGGGGGGGGGGGGGGGGGGGGGGGGGGGGGGGGGGGTGGGGTGGTTGGGGGGGGGGGGGGTGGGGGGGGGGTTGTGGGGTGTTGGGGGGGGGGGGGGGGGGGGGGGGGGGGGGGGGGGGGGGGGTGGGGGGGGGGGGGTGTGGGTGTTTTTTTTTTTTTTATTTTTGTTTTTTTTTTTTT
>NZ_PNDY01000053.1:0-275 GCF_005886645.1 Pseudoalteromonas sp. S408
ATTATAAAAGCTAGTGATAAATAATTAGTTATTAACGTTTTAATTAAAGTTAATAATCAACTTATGTTATTTATTCCTACAGTTTTATTGTCTGCTGGTAGAATTTATTTGCATCCAATTTATAAATAGCAAGTTACATATATAATATAATGAATTCTCACCTAGCTTTTGTATTTCATATGCTAAAGCTAAAGTGCAAATGTAGCGCGGATAATCTGATTCATACCTATAGATAGCGCAAATAGTTTATTTTAAGCAAAACTTTAAAGTAAATC
>NZ_PNDY01000054.1:0-341 GCF_005886645.1 Pseudoalteromonas sp. S408
CTGGCCCTGCTGCAGACGCTGGAAATGGGCAAGCCGATCGGCGACAGCCTGGGCTTCGATCTGGCGGAAACCGCGCGCTCGGTGGCCTGGTACGCCGAGGCCATCGACAAGCATTACGACGAGATCGCGCCTACCGGCGAGAACGAGCACGCCACCATTACCCGTGAAGCGCTGGGCGTGGTCGCGGCGGTGGTGCCGTGGAACTTCCCGCTGATGATCGCCTCCTGGAAGTTCGCGCCGGCGCTGGCGCTGGGCAACAGCGTGGTGCTCAAGCCGGCCGAAGCCTCAAGCCTGAGTGCGCTGCGTCTGGCGGTGCTGGCCGATGAAGCCGGCATTCCGGC
>NZ_PNDY01000055.1:0-362 GCF_005886645.1 Pseudoalteromonas sp. S408
TCGCTTCTTCTTAAGTAGCCCACTGCTTGATGTACCATTAGATTCTTCTGGAATTGATTCATCACCATTATCAGATTGCTTTCTTTTAAGCTGCAATTGTTTTTCCATGTATTTGTTTTGAAGAAAGCGATACGCGTCATCTGTTGTAATTCCACTACCATCTTCAGCAATGTAAAACCGCTGGCTAACATCTGCTTTGTTCTTAACAAGTGGGAGTGAGCCAACTATTTCCAAATGCAAAGTACCTGTCCAAAACTTTTGCTTCAATACAGATGCAATTACTTTTCCCTGTTCTGACTTTTCAAGTATGGAAAGGCTTCCGATTATATCTGAAATTCTCAATTCTGTTTCCCAGGTTGATT
>NZ_PNDY01000056.1:0-211 GCF_005886645.1 Pseudoalteromonas sp. S408
GGGGGGGGGTGGGGGGGTGGGCGGGGGGGCGGGGGGGGGGGGGGTTTGTGGGGGGGGGGGGGGGGGGGGGTGGGTGGGGGGGGGGGGGGGGTTGGGGTGCGGGGGGGGCGGGGGGATGGGGGGGGGGGGGGGTGCGGGGTGCGGCGGGGGCGTGGGTGCCGCGGCCGGGGGGTGAGAGGGGGGGGCGGGGGGGGGCGGGGGGTGGGGGCGG
>NZ_PNDY01000057.1:0-312 GCF_005886645.1 Pseudoalteromonas sp. S408
ACCAGCAGCGCGCGCAGGCAATCTGCCACGCCTTGCAGCGCAAGCGCGGCGAACCCGAGGGGAATGAAGGCCTTGAGCAGATAGCGATAGGGCAGGCCGCCGGGGTCGGGCGAGCCTTCCATCAGCTGCCAGGACTGCTCGGTATAGCTCAGGCCCAGCCAGGCGATGGCGGCACCGATGGCGATGGTCATCAGCGCACCGATCAGGTCCACCAGCGCGCGGCCCTTGAGAGAGAAACGGTCGTAGAAGACATCGACGCGAACGTCGGCGCGATGCTTGAGGGCGTAGGAGATGCCCAGCAGCGCGATGGGA
>NZ_PNDY01000058.1:0-371 GCF_005886645.1 Pseudoalteromonas sp. S408
CCTTATTGATTACCAAATTCAAATTTCGATTTTGTACAAACTCGAAGAAGGTAGTATTCACTACTAAAAAAGGATGTTTATTATTTTCAAAATACTGCACTGGTGTATATCGCTTACCATTACCTACGATGGCTTCAACAGACATATCTGTTTTTTTAACATCTATAATAGCGTAATATGCTTTATTGGGTTTGTCGTCGATCGCTGATTCACTATAATATACATGTGCATTGCTGGGTATTGTGCCAAATAAACTATCTACCCGCTTCCATTGTAGTTGAGCCGAAACAAAGATGGGTAATACACATACCAATAAAAGAGGAACCCGCATAAGAATGATTTTTATACAAAGCCGGATGATTATGCTATCA
>NZ_PNDY01000006.1:0-57575 GCF_005886645.1 Pseudoalteromonas sp. S408
GAATTGACTGTGCTGCAATTCCTACCGAAGTAGTTATTGCTGTTGGTCACTCAGTTTCAATTGAGACTCTAATTTGTTTGCCTCACTTAGCGAACTAAGTTTGGCTGTTAGAACTCAATCTGCACGAGTGCCCACACAGATGATTGCTTTATATTGTTAAAGAACGTTGCGACGTTGTCGCTAGGGATGCGTATAATACATCCTTTATTTTTCGAGTCAATACTTTGTTTTCAAATTTCTTTTTAGAAGCTTTAAAAGTAAAGTTTTACTTAACTCTCTGATTAACTCTTGCCTCGCTATGCGTTGGCGCCTGCCGTCTCAGTGGGGTCGCATTATAGGGAGAACAGATTTTTACGCAAGTACTTTTTTAAAGAAAAACTAAAAATACACACTGTTCGGTTAGTATGTGAGCGAAAGCACTTAAAACTGGTAGTTTTATAATCAATATAGGCTTTGCTGGCACTGAATTAAGCGCTACTGTTACACTAAATACTCATAATTTTTAATTTAAAGGTGCATATATGGCAATACGTTCTTATAAAGGAATTACTCCTTCATTTAATAAATCTGTTTATATAGACGAGTCGTCAGTATTAGTCGGAGATATTACTGTAGGTGATAATAGCAGTGTATGGCCTTTAGTTGCTGCCCGCGGTGATGTTAACCATATTCGTATTGGTCAGCGTACTAATATTCAAGATGGCAGTGTATTACATTTATCGCGTGCAACTAAAAGCAACCCAGATGGTTACCCTCTTATAATAGGCGATGATGTTACGGTTGGTCACAAAGTAATGCTACATGGGTGCGTACTTGGTAACCGTATACTCGTGGGTATGGGTGCGATTGTCATGGATAACGTAGTTGTAGAAGACGATGTTATTATTGGTGGGGGCTCGTTGGTACCACCCAATAAGCGCTTGGAATCAGGCTATTTGTATGTAGGAAGTCCAGCAAAGCAAGCCCGTCCATTGACTGAGCAGGAGCTCGCTTTTTTAAAAATATCGGCAGATAACTATGTCCAATTAAAAGATGAATATTTAGCTGAAGCTAACTAAGTCCACTTCTATTTGACCTGCCGAGTTATAACTTTCTTCTTCTATTAGTTGCTCGGCACGTTCTTCGTATTCAAAACGATATTTTTCAAAATACTCTGTAGCGTGACTTTCATCAGTTAGTTTAAGCGTACTTACGGCAATAATACATTCCACTAGCATGCCATTCACCTGAGCAAAAAATACCAACTGGTGATCAGGCTCCCTAAATTCGAGTCTATCCATAAATTGTATAGCTTGGTTCATTTTAGTGAGCCTTGTTTAAGCGCTTTAACTACAGGGAGGATTTCTGGCATTTTGTTATGCCAAACATAATAAGCTTGTGCAGCTTGGCCTACTAACATACCACTGCCATCTAAAAGCTTAGTGCTGTTATTATGCCCTGCTACCCAGTTCATAAAAATTGTGTTTGTCAGTGAATAAAACATATCGTATGCAACATCACAGCATGTTAAATGCTTTTTATCTAGAGCTGGCAATTCGTTATTCATGCTGCTAGATGTTGAGTTTACAATTAGTGAGTAATCGCTTACTGGTAAATCATCGAACCCATAGCCTGAAACTTTTCCGTATTCAGCAAATAGCTGAGCTAAGTCTTTTGCCTTTTGAGCGGTACGATTAACAACAATAATTTCTGCGGGGTTTTGTTCAAGCAATGGTAATATTACTCCCCTTGCCGCACCACCAGCACCAATTATTAAAATACGCTTATTTGTAATCACAACTTTATTAGCAAGCAGGTCATTTACAAAACCAACACCGTCGGTGTTCTCTCCTAATAATGTACCATCGTCTCTTTTTTTGAGTGTATTAACCGCTCCTACTATTTTTGCAAGCGGCGTTAACTCATCGGCCATGGCAAACGCTTGTTCTTTAAATGGCATGGTAACGTTTGCACCTTTCCCCCCTTGCTCAAAAAAAGTCGATACTGTTTTTTCAAAGCTGTCGATAGGTGCTAATATTGCGCGATAGTCGATTTGCTCACCCAGTGAGATAGCAAATTGTTTATGTATCGCGGGGGATTTTGAATGTTTAATTGGATTTCCAAAAACCGCATATTTGTCCATTTTAACTCAACCTCTTTGCAGCTAAGTGCTGCCTATAAACGATGATAAATAATATGATTAAACGACTTTTTTCTAAATCTAAGCCTGAAAAAGTAGATCAAACACCTACGCCTGAAAAAACACCTTACGAAATAATTGGCGGAGAAAAAGGGGCACGCGCTATTTCTGAACGATTCTACGACATTATGGCCTCAGATGAATACGCTAAACCGTTATATGATATGCATCCTCAACCATTAGATAGGATTCGCCAAGTCTTTTTCGAGTTTTTATCAGGTTGGTTAGGTGGCCCCGCCCTCTTTGAGCAAAAGCATGGACAGCCCATGCTACGTAAACGCCATATGCCATTTTTAATTGATCAAAACTTACGGGATCAATGGATGTATTGTATGAACAAAACCCTTGATATAGAAATAGATAACCCGCTACTTCGAGAAGGGCTTAAAAACTCATTCGCTCAACTAGCAAGCCACATGATTAACCAACATTAATCATAAACAATAAAAAAGACGCTTTCGCGTCTTTTTTATTGTTTATATCTGCCACTCTCGGGCTATCAACTCTTCTGGTTTACTCGAAAGCCAAGCTTGTGGTCGTAAGTAATACTGATATAGGTTTGCTTCAAGGCTGTTTTCAGCAGGTGTGAAGTTATACTCCCAGCGAGCCAGTGGTGGCATAGACATTAAAATAGACTCTGTTCGCCCACCACTTTGTAGGCCAAACAAGGTGCCTCTGTCCCAAACCAGATTAAACTCAACGTAACGGCCGCGACGGTAGAGTTGAAAATCACGCTGTTGCTCGGTAAATTTATCATTTTTACGGCGTTCAATAATTGGGATATAGGCGTCTAAAAAGCCATTCCCGACTGATTGCATAAACGAAAAACTTTGCTCAAAACCTAATTCATTTAAATCATCAAAAAATAAACCACCTACTCCTCGTGTTTCATCTCGGTGTTTTAAATAAAAATACTCGTCGCACCATGTTTTATATTTTGGATAAACGTCACTACCAAACGGCGCACAGATATCGTGTGCCACTTGGTGCCAATGCTGGACATCTTCAAATACCGGGTAAAAAGGGGTTAAATCAAATCCGCCGCCAAACCACCAAATAGGCTCTTCGCCCTCTTTTTCGGCTATAAAAAATCGTACGTTGGCATGACTTGTTGGTACATGCGGATTTTTTGGGTGAATAACAAGTGATACCCCACATGCATGAAAGCTTCGTCCTGCAAGCTCTGGCCTATGGGCGGTTGCAGAGCCTGGCATTGAGGCTCCAAATACATGAGAGTAATTAACCCCACCTTGCTCTATGATAGTGCCATTGGTGGTAACGCGAGTACGCCCGCCACCGCCTTCAGCTCTTTGCCAGCTATCTTCAACAAATTTAGCGCTTCCATCAGCAGCTTCTAGCCCCTGGCAAATCGTATCCTGTAAAGCCATAAAGTAGGTTTTTACTTGTTCTAATAATTCGCTTTGCATATTACCCTCTAAATACTTTACCGGTCATGGCATCTTTTATTGTGCTGGGTTGTGTGTTGCCACCTAATGGCTCGTCAACATAAAAACCAACTTGATCAGCAAATTGCTCTTTTGCCTGCTCAATACTTATTACTGTTTCTTGGCCTGTTAAATTTGCACTCGTTGATACCAGTGGCTTTCCAAATTCTTGGCATAAGCGTTTAACTGTTGGGTGACTTGTTACTCTTACTGCAATTGTATCAAACTGCCCTGTTAGCCATTTTGGTGTACCTTTTGCTGCTGGCATAACCCAAGTTATAGCAGCCGGCCAACTAGAGAATATATCTGCACGTTTGTCCATGGGTATTTTGGCGTCGTCAACATACTTTAGTAATTGCCCATAGTTGTCTGCAATTAAAATAAGGCCTTTTTCAACGGGACGCTGTTTAATTGCCAGTAATTTCTCAACAGCGTGCAGATTATCTGGATCACAACCCAAACCAAACACAGCCTCTGTTGGATAAACAATGACATCGCCTTGATTTAAGCAAGAGAGTGCCGAAGGCATATTTGAAAGTTCTGACAAAGTAGTCTCCAAAAATAATTAAATGTTATTGAGGTTTAGCAAGCTTATGCATGCAACTTTTTTGTGGGCATTGTAGTAGTGTACCATTTGCCATTTGTCTTTCTATGACGATGGGCCAGTTACATTTAGGGCAAGGTTGCTCTACAGGTTTATTATTGAGTGTGTATTTACAACTTGGGTAGCTGTCGCATGAGTAAAACACTTTACCGAACTTGTTACTCCGCGCAACTAAGTGACCTTTTTTACATTTAGGACATGAAGGTAGTGTAACCTCTTGTTCCTTTTGCTCGTTGTCGTTTGCAATGTAGTGGCAGTCAGGGTACCCCGTACACCCAATAAACATACCGTAACGTCCGTTTTTAACCACCAGCGGTTTGCTGCACTGAGGGCACGCTGAATCTTCAAGTATTTTTATTTCGTTACTTTCGTGGTGCACTAATGGCCTAATAAAATCACATTGAGGGTAGCTTGCACATCCCAAAAAAGGGCCTGACTTGCTATTGCGCATCACTAACTCTGAGCCACACTGTGGGCATACTTCGTATTCTTTTTCTAAGGCGTGTTTATTCGCCGAGAAAAGCGAATGATCGATTTTACTCATGGTGTTCCTAAGAGATAAGTGAATTTTCGCCTAATATACCCAAACCACTTAAAGATACAAGCTATGGTGAACGCTTAGCTTTAAGTAATTTACGTAATGAGTAATAAATTAATAAGGCATTAATGCAACAATTCAGTGGGCTCATCAAAAATTAAGTCTTCCATTTGCCCATAGGCCTCTTCGGAGCCAGGTACATTAAACAGCACCATAAGCACTAACCACTTTAAATCGTCTAGGTTAATGCTTGGTTTATCAAGCGCGGCGAGTTTATCCATGACCATTTCACGAGTAATACTGTTTATAACGCCAATCTGCTCAACAAACATTAAAAAGCCACGACACTCAACGTTAAGCATGGCGCATTCGCTTTGAGTAAAAATACGAATAGCATGCCCTGGGTTGGCAATTAAATATGGGGATTCATCGCTATGTTGTAAATCGGCTAATTGCTCTAGCCAATTGAGCGCTTTAAAAATTTCTGGTTTATTAAATCCGGCTCGCATTAACTCATCAGTTAGCTCATTTTGTTCAGCAAAAATATCAGCTTCGCTATGAATATAATTTTCAAATAAATACATAAGTATATCGAACATGCTACCTTCCTGCGCTTAGCCTAATATAACCATCTAAAATACGTTCAATCTGATCGTCTAACTCTAAATCAAGCAATCTTGCCAATACCTTATCTATTGGCCACTGAACTCGGCGTACAATATCGTCAACGGTTGTTACCTCAAACCCAATGCTATTTAATACTTCGCAATCACTACTTTGCTGCAGCGTCTCTTCTTTACTATATAGACCGCTTTGATAAGAAAAGCTCACTTCATCTAAAATATCAGTCACATTTTCAACAAGTTTAGCCCCTTGCTTAATTAAAAAATGGCTGGCTTGTGCAAGCGGGTTTTTAATAGAGCCCGGCACTGCAAACACCTCTTTATTTTGTTCAAGCGCATAACGCACCGTAATTAATGAGCCACTTTTAATTTCAGCTTCAACAATTAAAACACCTAAAGATAAGCCCGAAATAATTCTATTTCGACGAGGAAAGTTATGTGCGTTAGCGGCGGTACCGGGTAAAAATTCACTGATTAATAAACCACTATTGAGCACTTGTTCGGTTAACAGTTTATGACGTTTAGGATAATAAATATCAACGCCCGTGCCTAATACTGCAATGGTTTTACCAGATCCAGCTAGTGCACCTTTGTGCGCAGCACCATCTATTCCTCTGGCCATGCCCGATGTAATGGTAATACCTGCATTCGTTAATTCGTATGCAAACTCTGAGGCTATTTCAAGCCCTGTTGGGGTGGCGTTACGGCTCCCAACAATGGCTATTTGCGAGCTAGAAAGTAAAGACACATCGCCCTTACAAAAAAGCAATAAGGGTGCGCTAGCTATCTGCTTTAATGAATCAGGGTAACGTGCATCAAAAAAACAAATTACCTCTATACAATGCTGTGTAATACGATCTTCATAATGCTGTACTTGCAGCCAGTCTGTACTGAGTAAATTACTGGCCTGGTTAGCGGTTAAGCCTAACTCGAGTAATTTAGCGTGGGGTAAGTCAAACAATGACTCAAGTGGGTGGTGTTTAGATAGGGCCAATAAGGTTTTTGTGCCTAATCCCTTACACATATAAAAGGCAAGCCAGTGAGCTAACTTGCCTGATGACTGATCCATGCTCTCTCCTGGAGCACCGACTCGCTACTTCTTAATGAATAACTGCAATATCTCCAACGCGAATTGGGTGCTGGTTTTTTGTTATTAATGCATAACTTACTTTGTCATACACTCTGAATACAATTAACTCGCCTACTTTTTCTTTGGGCATTTTCCATGTTGTATTATCTTCGTCAGCTTTATCACTAAATAACTGACTTGCATCAGATAACAGTTTTTCAAATTTACTTGAATCTTCTGGATAACGAGGACCACGAGGGCCATCAATAACCGTAGGTGATTCACGCTCTAAATCTAAAACATGGCCTGGTTCAATATTTTGCTCGCGCCCTAAGTTTAGCACTACAACATCCATTGTGCTGAACTCTCTTACTTGACGAGGTGATGCTATGACTTGCCCTTCAACAGGCTCTTTTGGGCGGTGAATATCAAAATACGCAGGCAATAGCTGTCCTTCCATTGCTGGCATTAAAAAATCACCTTGTTTAATTTCTCGTTTTACTGATTCGACTCGTAATGACGACGGCACACCGTTACTTTCATCGCCACTTCTAAACGCTCGCGCCATGCCAACGTAAGATGCACGCGTTGCTAATACTTCGCCCGTGTTTAAATCAACATAGGGTTCACCCTCGTTGTAAATCGCATAGGCGCCATGTACTTTAAGATCACCTTTAACATATAAAATATGGCCCAAAGTTTGTGTTTTTGTGTTTTCGTTAGCACCTAACACATACGGCATATTTTTTATATCGTCGCTGTTAATCGCTTGCTCGTAACTTAAGTAAGGTTTAATCATTTGCAAAGGTAAAGTGGTAATTGCATTTAACCCTTTTGGCGTAATACGTCCTTGAGGAGACAGCTTTCGATACGCTTTATTAATGACTAAACGTGGATTTCCGTCTGCATCGTATATAAGTGCCAATGCATCACCCGGATAAATTAAGTGAGGGTTATCAATTTGCGGGTTCATTTGCCATAGTTCTGGCCACAACCATGGCTCATCTAAATAAATGCCAGATATATCCCACAACGTATCACCTTTTTTTACAACATACTGTTTTGGTGCATCTTTTTTTATTTTTAGCACGTCAGCAATCGCCCCAAAAGAGGTGCTTAGTGCCAGTATGATTGCAACTAACGGAAATTTCATTGAGCTTCCTTGTATTGTTTTTTCATTATTATTGCTCAAAACCTGTTAAAGGTGAACGTGAATGGCTAAAATAAGAGCATACAATACCCTAAATTAAGCACAAGTGAAAAAGGTAACTAATGGCTAGGTTAGAAGTTTTAAGATTTCCAGATGAGCGTTTACGTACAATAGCAAAAGATGTTGCAGACGTTGACGACCAAGTTCGCCAAATTGTAAAAGACATGCTCGAAACCATGTACGACGAAAATGGCATTGGTTTAGCCGCAACGCAAGTAAATATCCACCAGCGTATTGTGGTTATTGATGTATCTGAAGAGCGTGACGAACCGCTGGTATTAATTAACCCGCAAATTATTAAAAAAGATGGGTCAACGATTAGCGAAGAAGGCTGTTTATCAGTACCTAACTCGTACGCAAAAGTAGACCGAGCTGAAACAGTCACAGTGGCTGCACTAAACGAAAACGGTGAAGAATTAGTGTTAGACGCAGATGAGCTATTAGCTATTTGTATTCAACACGAACTAGACCACCTACAAGGCAAGCTATTTATTGATTACTTATCTCCATTAAAGCGCCAACGTATCCGTAAAAAGCTTGAAAAAGAAGCCAAGTTTGCAGCACAGTAATCAGTACCTTAGGAAAACTCAGTGATCCAACCATTACGCATAATATTTGCCGGTACGCCGGATTTTGCCGCACGCCATTTACAAGCGCTAATAAATAGCGAACATGAAATTGTGGGCGTATATAGCCAACCAGATCGCCCTGCAGGTCGCGGTAAAAAATTAAAAGCGAGCGAAGTTAAAGCCCTGGCGATTGAAAATGACTTACCGGTTTTTCAGCCTCAGTCATTAAAAAATGATGAAGCACTTGCAGAGCTCACCGCATTAAACGCCGACATAATGATTGTTGTGGCTTACGGCTTAATTTTACCTAAAGCTATTTTAGATACGCCACGCTTAGGCTGCTTAAATGTGCATGGCTCTATATTACCTCGCTGGCGTGGTGCTGCACCTATTCAACGCGCAATTTGGGCGGGTGACGAGGAAACAGGCGTAACCATAATGCAAATGGACGAAGGCTTAGATACTGGCGACATGCTGCATATTAGCCGCTGCCCTATTAGTGATACAGAAACCAGTGCCAGTTTATATAACAAACTAGCAGCGTTAGGTCCAAGTGCATTAATTGACACCGTTAATAAGCTAGCTAATGGCGATATTACCCCTGAACCTCAAAATGATGAACTAGCTAACTACGCCAAAAAGCTCTCTAAAGAAGAAGCAAATATTGATTGGTCTATGAGCGCCGTGCAAATAGAACGTAATATTCGCTCTTTTAATCCTTGGCCAGTGTGTTTTACCCAAATGGGTGAACAAACCGTAAAAATATACCAAGCGAAGGTAGTTGATCAAGCAGGCAAGCCGGGCGAAGTTTTAACAAGTGATAAAAACGGTGTTGTTGTTGCCTGTGGTGAGCATGCTTTAAGTATTACTCAGTTGCAACCGCAAGGTAAAAAACCAATGGCAATTAGCGACTTTTTAAATGGTCGCAGTGACTGGGTTAGCCCTGGCACACTATTAGGCGAAAATAATGAATAAAGTGCAAAACGTACGAGCGCTGGCCGCTGAGACTTTATATAACGTGGTTGATAAAGGCGCTTCGCTTAATCAAGAATTACCGTTTGCAAGCCAAGGTTTACCCCCAAAAGACAAAGCACTGTTACAGCAAATTTGTTATGGCGTATTACGCTACTTACCTAGCCTTGAAAACTACTGCCAACATTTAGTAGAAAGTCCACTAAAAGGTAAACGCAGAATTTTTCAATTTTTACTCTATGTGGGTATTTATCAGCTACAACACATGCGCGTTCCACCGCATGCAGCGATTAGCGAGACCGTAAATGCATTAGGCCAAATGCGCGCACTTGGCTTAAAAGGGTTAATAAATGCTATTTTACGTAGCTTTCAACGCCAACAAGCGGAGCTTGAAGAAAAAGCAAAGCTGATTCCAGTGTGTTTATACAACCACCCTAATTGGTTTATTAAACAAGTAAAAGAAGCCTACCCTGAAAACTGGGAAGCCATACTTGAAGAAAACCAGCAACAAGCGCCAATGTGGTTACGTGTAAACCAATCACAATTTAGCACGCAAGAATACAGCGATATGCTAACGGCAAATGATATAGAGCATACATTAAACCCAGATTTTGTAGATGGGATTAAACTTGCCAAGCCGCGTGATGTTTTTTCACTTCCTGAGTTTGATACCGGTGCTTGTTCAGTGCAAGATGCAGCAGCGCAATTAGCCGCTCGCTTCCTAGAGCCAAAAAATGACGACGTTATATTAGACGCCTGTGCAGCCCCAGGTGGCAAAACATGCCATATTTTAGAGCTTGCCGACGCCGACGTACTTGCACTTGATAGCGATGCCACTCGCCTTGAACGCGTAAAGCAAAACTTAACCCGTATTGGTTTAGGTGCTGACCTACAATGTGGCGATGCATCGCAACCGCATACATGGTGGGACGATGAACAATTTGATCGTATTTTATTAGATGTGCCTTGTTCAGCAACAGGCGTTATTCGTCGCCACCCAGACATAAAATGGTTGCGTCGTGCATCTGACATAGAAGACTTAGCTGCACTACAAGGCGATATACTCAATAGCATTTGGCCTCTACTGAAGCCCGGTGGTACATTGGTATATGCCACATGTTCGGTTCTTCCAAAAGAAAACCAACAACAAGTTGCTAAATTTTTAGCTAATAACGATGATGTAGAACATATTCCACTTCATGATAAAGACACCCTCACTACACCGGGGTTACAACTACTTCCGGGCGAAAGTGATGGTTTTTATTACGCTAAAATGGTTAAAAAGCCAAGTTAATTAAGGCTTAATAACGCGTACAACAAGCCATTTTTAAATTTAAAAATGGCTTTTTATTACTACTTAATACACTGGTAAATAATGAAAATAATCATACTCGGTGCTGGACAGGTTGGCGCCACGCTAGCTGAAAACTTAGTAGGCGAACAAAACGAAATTACCGTAGTAGATATTGACGGTAACCGTATACGCGAGCTGCAAGATAAGTACGACCTTCAAGGTGTAATGGGCCACAGTGCTCACCCTGATGTATTGCGCCGCGCCGGCGCAGACGATGCCGATATGATTATTGCGGTAACCAGCTCAGATGAAGTAAACATGGTGGCATGCCAAGTGGCGTATAGTATTTTTAATACACCCACTAAAATTGCTCGAATTCGCTCTGAGCAGTATTTAAAATACCGTGAAAAGCTTTTCCAAAACGATGATTTACCAATCGATCATTACATAGCTCCAGAAGCGTTAGTCACTAAGTATATTCGCCGCTTAATTGACTACCCTGGTGCATTACAAGTCTTGCAATTTGCCGATGGTATGCTCTCACTAGTTGCAGTAAAAGCCTATTACGGTGGTTTATTAGTAGGCTATGCTTTATCTGCATTAAAAGAGCATATACCTAATGTAGAAACTCGTGTTGCGGCTATTTATCGTCAAGGTAAAGCTATTAAGCCGCTGGGTACAACCGTTATTGAAGCCGACGATGAAGTATTTTTTATCGCAGCAACAAAACATATACGCGCCGTAATGAACGAACTACAAAAGCTTGAGCGTTCATACAAAAAAATCATGATAGCCGGTGGGGGCAACATCGGAGCCGGCCTTGCTCGCTCTCTTGAAAAAAATCACACCGTTAAACTGATAGAGCGCAGTAAAGAGCGTGCGGAACAGCTTTCAGAAATGCTCGATAATACGGTAGTATTTTGTGGCGACGCTTCCGATCAAGAACTCCTCTCTGAAGAACATATTGAACAAGTGGATGTATTTATTGCCGTTACCAACGACGATGAAGCAAACATTATGTCAGCCATGCTTGCAAAACGCATGGGCGCGCAAAAAACCATGGTGCTTATTCAACGTGGTGCTTATGTAGACTTAGTACAAGGTGGCGAAATAGACATTGCTATATCACCGCAACAGGCAACAATTTCTGCATTGTTAACCCACGTACGTCGCGGTGATATTGTTAACGTGTACTCGCTGCGTAAAGGAGCTGCAGAGGCTATAGAAGCAGTTGCCCATGGTGATGAAAGCACCTCTAAAGTAGTTGGCCGCGCAATTGCCGATATAAAATTACCTGCCGGAACAACCATTGGTGCCATTGTGCGTAACGACGATGTACTCATTGCCCACGACGACACCATTATTATGTCGGGCGATCACGTAATCATGTTTTTAATTGATAAAAAGCATATCAACGTGGTAGAAAAACTCTTCCAAGTAAGCGCTATATTTTTATAACGCGTCAGACACAAAAAAGCCGCTGAATATGGCGGCTTTAGTGGAGTATGATTGGGGTATATTGATATTACTGTACTTTGGCAAACTCGTCTTTTGAAAGCTCACCATTTCCATCTGTGTCTAAATCTTTAAAAATTTTTACTAGCTGTGAATTTACTTTTGCCTCTTCCATGCTAATTACACCATCGCTATTGCTATCAAACGATGCAAAGTCTACGGCCGCATAAGCTGCTGAAGAAGATGCTAAAACTAAAACTGCAAGTGTTGTATTTAATGTTTTCATAATAATGTTCCTAGTAAAATGGGAAGTCCTTTTCTAAGATCCCTGTCTGTGAAAAATAGTTAAACCAATACCGGTTAACTTTAAAATTTTGCAAACTCGTCTTTAGAAAGTTCACCATTGCCATCTGTATCTAGCTCTGTAAACTCAGACATTAAATCAGTGTCTATTGCCGCTTCGCTTGGGCTAATTGCACCACTGCCGTCGGTATCTAAACTGTCAAAATCTGATGCTGCAAATGCTGCTGAAGAAGACGCTAATGCAATAAGTGCTAATGCTTTGTTTAAATGTTTCATGACTTAATCCTTCAAAATGTTATTTAAAAAATAACCTAATTAACTCGTAAAATAGCTTCACTTCCTTGTTATCCTTTTTCGAAGGCTCCCTTGCCTACTTAGGTTGTCTTTGGCAACTCAGGATGCTTGTTATCTAATTAAGCTTTTGAAAACTCTTCTTTTGATAACTCACCGTTTTGGTCAGTATCGAGCTCTGAAAACATGCTCATTAATTTTGCATCAACCGATGCCTCAGCTTGGCTAATTGCGCCATTGCCGTCTACATCGAGTGTATTAAAGTCAGAGCCTGCAAAAGCGGCTGACGAAGAAGCAAGTGCGATAAGTGCTAATGTTTTATTTATGCGTTTCATAGTATGTATCCTTCAAATTGTATGTGAGTGATTGGTACTTACTGTTAATCACGTTTTTCGATTAGTACAACCAGACTATTACAACTTAAATGCCAACATTTAATAAGTGTTATTTTTCAATAACTTAAGCATTAAATACTGAAAGCCATGCAAATTTAAGCATTATTTTTGTAGCTATTTAGCAACGCAGGTTTAGTTAAAATTTGTAAGTTATTAAAAATCAGTTAGTTAGGTTTCATACAAAAAACCACAAAGCCAGATAACTTGAATAACTAAGAGGGGGTTAGGTATTGAGCAGGTAAGTTTTAAACTGAACGAGGTATAAAAAGAAAATAAATCATAAAAAAATTTAAAGTTATCCAATTGTTTTTATTGAGTAAAAAGAATAATTTTAAAGGCTGGTAATTTATTTTCGTTCATAAAGTAAAAAGTCGTTATTTTGTTGCAAAATAGCGACATTAAAGCTAATCGGCATCGAGTTCTATCATTGCGGGGTCAATAAAGTGCTCTTTCATAAAAGCTTTCATTTCTTCTTTACTGGCTAATAACTTAATCCCACAACGCACGCCTGCATTATGATCTTTTACACTGCACACTTCGCCTTCAAAGTCTTTACCATTACTCCCTAATACAACTGTGCATTGAGAGTCTTTAATGCTTTCTAGATCAGCGTCAGTTTTTATATCGAACATAGCACCGGTTAGTGAAATATCTTTAATAACACCATCAAGTACCTTGTCATCACTGAGTTTAAGTTTTGCAGGTAATAAGGTTGGAATACGTGTTTGCGAACGTAAACTAAATAGCTGAACTTGCTTAGGGTAGTTAATAAAAATAAGCCTAACGGGATGTGATGCAATAGATTTAATTTGCTGTCTAAAAGCAATTATTTGTCCATCGTCACCTTCTATTAATGCTCTTACAACCACAGTAACACCATCTCGTAAGTAGTCATTTGCGCCCGGTAAACGTTTAGCTGTTGGAAAATTTAAAATAATAAACTTTTCCTCAAGCAAGCCGACCATTTCTGTTTTCACGCGCTTACTGCTGGTAGGTGTTAATATTTCTAAGTCAACTAAACTGCCAACCGGTATATTATTTAATTTATCTGCATGTGTTGCTGGCATATCCATTCCATAAACATAGTAGTAAAACGTTGTGTTTTATCCGCGCCAAAACGTAGGCGTAAATAACACAAGCAAAGTAAAAATTTCTAGTCGGCCAAATACCATTGCAATCGTCAGCAACCATTTAGCGCCATCGGTAATTGCACCATAATGCGAGGCAACATCACCTAAGCCTGGACCTAAGTTATTTAAACACGCCGCCGTAGCCGAAAACGCTGTAATATTATCCATTCCCGTTCCCATCAGCGCCAGCATAATAATAATAAACACCAGAGCATAAGCAGAGAAAAACCCCCACACTGCTTCTACAACCTTATCAGGCAATGCTTTACGGCCAAGCTTAATTGAATAAATAGCACGAGGATGTACCAAACGGTTGAGTTCACGCACGCCTTGCAGGTAGAGTAAAAACACGCGCACCACTTTCATACCGCCCCCGGTAGAGCCCGCACAGCCGCCTATAAAGCTCGAAAATATTAATAAAATAGGTAAAAACAATGGCCACGTCGAAAAGTTATCAGTAGCAAAACCGGCCGTTGTACTCATTGATACCGCTTGAAATAATGCTTGGTCGAGCGTTTCATCACCATTAGCGTAAATCTCATTTGAGGACAAAACCGCAAAACAAATAACCACCAGCGCTAATTGAATACATAAAAACACTTTAAACTCAGGGTCACGAATGTAGACCTGCACGTTCCGGCTTGCCACAGCAGCGTAGTGTAAAGAGAAGTTAATAGCTGCGATGATTAAAAAGAAGACACAGATAAAGTTAATAACCGGGCTATCAAAATGACCCATAGAAGCATCATAAGTCGAAAACCCGCCAATCGCGACGGTAGAAAACGCATGACAAATTGCATCAAACCAGTCCATACCTGCCGCCCAATACGCCAACATACAGGTAATGGTTAACGACACATAAATATACCAAAGGTGCTTTGCGGTATCGGCTATGCGAGGGGTCATTTTTGAATCTTTTACTGGGCCGGGGATTTCAGCACGGTACAACTGCATTCCACCAACACCTAGCATGGGCAGTATTGCAACAGCTAATACAATGATCCCCATACCGCCAAACCACTGTAATTGCTGGCGGTAAAACAGTACCGACTTAGGTAAATACTCAATTCCAGTCAAAACTGTAGCCCCCGTGGTTGTTAAACCCGAAAAGGCTTCAAACACAGCATCAGCAAGGGATAAATTAGGTTCTTGTAAAAAGATAAGAGGCAAGGATGCGAATGCCCCCAGTACCAACCAAAACAATACCACAATTAAAAAGCCTTCGCGTGCTTTTAAATCCCCGTTTTCATGTCGGTTTGGGTAATACGCTATTAAGCCAATAATAATACTGAAAATAAACGCTAAAACAAAAGGGACACCGCCACCATCTTTATAAATTAAAGACACCACAGCAGGTGGCACCATGGTAATGCTAAACAGCGCAACAAGTTGGCCAAGAATTTTTATGATGGTACGAAATTGCATTTAGCTAATCGCTTTTATTATTAGTAAATTCAGGCTCAACTGCATTAACCTGGTTAAATAGAATGAATATGCATTATATGCAACTTGTGTAGGTTATTACTCTTTAATAGTTAACTCAACTGCGCCGTGACTTAAATCAAAAATATCTTTAATTGCTTGCTGTGCTTGGCGGCTATCAATGGTGATCACCCAGTTAATGTTAGCAGTAAATTGCTTTTCAATGTTGAGCACTTGGTAGTGTGTTTTAAGTAGCTGCTCAATTGCACCCTGCATACTGTATTCGCTGCTGCCCAGTAGCTCAACGCTTGGCACTTTAAGTACGGTATTTAATTTTGCTAATGCATTATTTAACGATCCGCCATATGCTCGCACTAAACCGCCAGTTCCAAGTTTAATCCCTCCAAAATAACGAGTTACCACGGCTGTAACTTCACCTAGCCCAGATCCCACAAGCGCATTTAACATTGGTTTACCGGCCGTACCATTTGGCTCACCATCGTCTGAAAAACCATACACATGGCTGCCACCGGGGTTACCTGCCACATGGGCCCAACAATTATGCCGAGCATCGCTGTACTTATCTTCAATACTTTTAATAAACGCTTTAGCTGCGACTAAATCTGGGGTGTGTGCAATATGCACAATAAACGTGCTTTTTTTTATTTCTTCTTGATGAAACACACCCTCGGCTGGGTATTTATATTCTGACATATTTTACTTAACCAAAAAAATGGGGCCATCAGGCCCCTTCTATCGCAAACTGCTCACTTAATCTAAGTGTAAGTCACGCGTCATATTTTCTAAACTATCTTCGTGCACAATAATGTTATCTTCAATACGAATACCACCATAAGGTTTAAATTCTTCAACCTTATTCCAATTAATGTATTGCTTGTTATCCGTTTGTGCTAAATCACCTAACAACGAATCAATAAAATATAAACCTGGTTCGATAGTAAATACCTGGTTTTTCTCTATCATACGGGTACAACGTAAAAATGGGTGCCCGTCTGGTGATGCTTGATGAGTACCTTTGTCGTCACTCATAAAACCGCCTACATCATGCACTTGTAAACCAAGGTGATGCCCTAAACCATGTGGGAAGAAAGTAGACGTGATTTTACGCTCAACTATATCTGCAGCCGGTAAGTTAACTATATTAAAGTCGCTAAGAATTTGCGCTATGCGGTTATGGCACTCAACGTGTAAATCACCGTATAACATGCCAGGTTTTAAACCTTTACCTAACTCAACCTGTATTGCGGTCATTGCTGTAACTAACTCAGCAAATTCACCCTGCTTTTTAAAGTCATAAGTGCGCGTTATATCTGCAGCATAACCGTTAAAGTTTGCGCCAGCATCAATTAAAAATGAGTTATGTGTTTGCGGTGCATTTGACTCAAAATGGGTGTAATGCAAAATAGCGCAGTTTTCGTTAAGCGCCACTATATTGCCATACGGCATTTCGTTTTCGCTTTGGCGTGTTGCCATTAGGTAAGCGTGCTGAATATCAAACTCACTGCCACCATTAAAAAAAGTGTCGCGCGCAGCTTTGTGGCCGTCAACGGCTATGCGGTTAGCATTACGTAAACATTCGAGTTCATATTGTGTTTTGTAAGCACGGTTAAAGTGTAAATAGTTAAGCACGGGCTCTGGGTTCATTATGCTAAAGCCAAGTGCTTGAGCTACTTCTATGTATTCGCCCATATACGCATATTTTGCTTTATCATAAGGGAGCAGCTTTTCAACCTGATCGGGTTGTAACAATAGTTCTATATCAAAATACTCAGCCCAAAAATCACGTGGCTCGTCGGGTACTTTATGCCAAAAATCAACAGGACGATAAAAAATAAGCTTAGGTTTATCGCTACCATTAACAACAATCCAGCAATGCGGGTTATCAATAACAGGTAACCAGGCTTTAAAGTGAGGATTAACTTTAAACGGGTAATACATGTCGTCTAAAAATTGGCGCTTTGCTTGGCCTGAGTGAATAACTAATCCTTCTAACCCTTCGCTTTCGCAAATTGTACGAGTACGCTGCTGCAGTGTTGCAATATGTTCTGCGTATAAAACGGCTAATTTATCCATTGTTAATCCATCTGTTAAATTTAACGTGTGCTGAGTCTACCACTTATAGCTATTACGCTCAAAAAAGGGGGATGGCTCACAGTAAGCACTATCCCCCTAATTTAAACTTATGTTTACTACCCGCCTATTTTCATTTCCAGTATAGGAGCTAATATATTACCCTCTCGGCCCATGCGAGTATGGTATACCTGCCTATACGCAAATACATTTTTTACGTAGTCGCGTGTTTCACGGTATGGAATAAGCTCTATCCATAACTCTGCAGGCATTGCATCATCAGGCACCCAGCGTTTTATACGATGGTAGCCTGCATTATAAGATGCCGTAGCCAATATTTCGTTACCGTGATTTTTCTTTTTCAAGTAACGTAAATAACTGGTACCTAGCCTAATATTTGTTTTAGGTTGATATAACCGACTATTAGACACGCTACCTTTATTTACATATTTAGCAGTACTTGGCAGCAATTGCATTAAACCTCGAGCATTAGCACTTGATCGCGCGTCAGGTGCAAATGAACTTTCTCGCCTTGCTATAGCTATACTCCACGCCACATCTATTTTATTGCGCTTACTGTAGCGTTCAAATATGTCTTGAAAAGCAAACGGAAAACGCTGCTCAACGTTATCCCACGCTTTTATTTTAGCCAGTGTGAATATAGTGCTGTCGTGCCACCCCAAATCGGTAGATAAAACGGTGGCTGCAAGTTTTTCTTCTTCATTTGAAGTATTTGTTAAGTAATTCCACTCACGTCTCGCGGAAGTAACACGCTCTAGTTCGTATAATGCTTTTGAACGTTTAAAACCGGGAGCATTACTTACTTTATTGATTAGTTGCTCACTAACCACTTTAGGTTGATTATTTAAATCAACCGATAGCCCTAAACGTGCAGCAGCTAAAAAGCCGTAGTAATCTCGGTTAGTTGCAATACTTTGCCACATTTCTTTAGCTTTTTGCTCATCGCCGCGTTCTGCGTAACTATATGCAAGCCAATACTGTTGACCCAAGCTAAGGTTTTCTTTACCAGTAAAAAACGCAGCAATGCCTGCCCAATCTTGGGTTTTTAGCATATTACCAAGCTGCCATTGCATTAACTTTTTATCTTGTCGCTCTTTTGGCACTTTGTTTAACCAAAAGCTGGCTTGTTTATGCCCGCTAGAAGCGAGTGATAAAGCAAAGGTGTAGTATAAATCTGCCTTTTCTTCATCGCTGTAGTTAAACATACGCTCTATTTTTTCCCATGCGCGAAGCGCAAGTTCTTTATCTCGCCATATCAATCGCTTAACACCATAAAGTGCAATTTCACCTTCTTTAAGCGATTTATTTTTATAGCGGTATAACCCCGCCGCAGCACTTGGGTCGCGTCGTACTTTTAAATATAAGTCAGCAAGGTAACGCTCATTTTTTGGTAAAAGTGTTTTTAAATAAGGAAGTAAACTTTGTGTACCGCCTTGCGCGGCAAGCGTAATTCGCTGCCATACGGTATCGGCATTCATATAGCCTTTTTTACGCCAATACGAAAATAACGAATCACACTCTTTAGGTTGTGACTTACCCACCGTCCATAAATCGGTCACCTGATTTAAAATGGCCTTTTCTGGGGCACCTAAGTCCAGCTGATACCCTAAATAAGTGCAAGTGTATTCAACATTACTCGTGTCGCGGTAATTACGAATATACGCCGCTTTTCTATTATTTTTTTCAAGATACTCCAGCCACACTTTACGAACAGGCCATTCAAGTGGCGTATGCTGATATATATTTAGATAGCTTTCTATCTCGGCCTGATATTTTATGCTCGGGTTTCGTTGCCAGTATGTTTTTTCTACATACGGTTTTAGCGGGTGATTTAGGTTATTAACTACATTTTTGAACTCACGGTAACTTGCGTTGCGTACTTTTTTCTCAGCATCTAAAAATGCGTCGTTATCGATGCTAGCCTCGGCAGAATAAAGAGGAAAAATAAAAGCAGCTGCCGCAAAACTAAATAATTGTTTTTTCATAATGTCCTTTAATAAAAAATTAAAGTAGTGAATAAAAGCTTTTTCACCACCTTAGCACCAAACCAGCTATATTTTAACCAGTCGTTTGTAACCGAGTTAAATTTTTCGTTGCATTTTCTATTCAAAGCAAGCACACTGATTGAAATGCAAACTCATCGTACCAGTCTTAGTTCGTCAACTAGGGAGAATAAAATGTTATATAAAAGCGATTCCTTTGAAGTTAGCTTCCTAAAGGAAAACATCGCCGAGTTTAAGTTTTGTGTTGCAGGTTCTGTAAACACATTATCTCAAAAAACTCTTTCAGATTGTGCAGCAGCATTAAAAGAATTAGCTGCTAATTCTGATATCAAAGGCATGGTTTTTACCAGTGATAAAGACCACTTTATTATCGGCGCCGACATCTTCGAATTTTTACCTACATTTACTAAACCTGAAGAAGACTTAGTAGTGTGGATCAAAAACGCAACTGACGTTTTTGATGCAATTGAAGATCTTCCATTCCCAACTCTAAGCGTTGTAAACGGCTTAGCACTTGGCGGCGGATGTGAGTGGGCACTTGCTACCGATTATCGTGTTGCAAGCGAAAGCGCTAAAATGGGCCTACCAGAAGTTAAACTTGGCATAATGCCTGGTTTTGGTGGCACAGTGCGCTTACCACGTATCATTGGCGCAGATAACGCAATGATGTGGATCACTTCAGGCGCTGAAAACCGCGCAGCTGACGCCCTTAAAGTAGGTGCGTTTGACGCAGTAGTTAGTGCTGACAAACTTTTAGAGTCAAGTTTAGCAACACTTGAATTAGCGATTGCAGGCAAGTTAGATTGGCAAGCAAAACGCAACGCAAAACTACAGCCACTTAAATTAAACCGTGTTGAGCAAGGCATGAGCTTTGCTATGGCAGAAGGTATGGTAATGGGTAAAACCAAAGGCCACTATCCTGCTCCGGTTATGGCAGTACGTACTATTAAAGCAGCGGCAAACTGTACTCGCGATGAAGCAATGGCAATCGAAAATGCTAACTTTGCAAAACTTGCGCGTACTAACGAAGCTGCAGCACAAACGGGCATTTTCTTAAATGACCAATTCATCAAAGGTAAAGCACGTAAACTTGCTAAGCACAGCGATGTAGAAATTAAACAAGCTGCAGTATTGGGCGCGGGTATTATGGGCGGCGGTATTGCATATCAGTCAGCTTATAAAGGCACACCTATCATAATGAAAGACATCCAACAGGATGCGCTTGATTTAGGTATGGGTGAAGCGTCTAAATTACTAGGTGCAAAAGTTAAGCGTGGCCACATGCCAATGGAAAAAATGTTGGCAACACTCAGTAAAATTAAACCTACACTTAACGACTCAGACCTTCAAGACGCCAACATTATTGTTGAAGCCGTTGTAGAAAACCCTAAAGTTAAGCAAGCAGTATTAGCAGACCTTGAAAAGAACATGCCAGAAGGCACTGTACTTACATCAAACACGTCAACTATTTGTATTGATTTACTTGCTGAAGCACTTGATAAGCCAGAAAACTTCTGTGGTATGCACTTCTTTAACCCAGTGCCAAAAATGCCATTAGTAGAAATTATTCGTGGTGCAAAAACGTCAGACAAAACCATTAACGCAGTTGTTGATTATGCCCTTAAACTTGGCAAGTCTCCTATCGTTGTTAACGATTGCCCAGGCTTTTTTGTAAACCGTGTTTTATTCCCTTACTTTGCAGGCTTTAGCAAGCTAGTTGTTGAAGGCGCTAACTTTGCAAAAGTAGATAAAGTAATGGAAAACGTATTTGGTTGGCCTATGGGTCCGGCTTACCTACTAGATGTTGTAGGTATTGATACGGCTTATCATTGTACTGGCGTAATGGCTGACGGTTTCCCTGAGCGCATGGCGCGTGCAGAAAAAGACCCAGTGACTGTTTTCGCAAATGAAAAACGTTTTGGTCAAAAGAACAAAGCAGGCTTCTACAAGTACGAAACAGACCGTCGTGGTCGTCTTAAAAAATCAAGCGATGCAACAGCAGTTGAGCTACTAGCGCCAATTACTGATGCACCGAAAGAATTTGATAAACAAGAAATCATTGACCGTTGTATGATTCCAATGATCAACGAAGTTCTTCTTTGTTTACAAGAAGGCATTGTTGCTTCTCCACAAGAAGCTGATATGGCCCTTGTGTACGGTGTTGGTTTCCCTCCATTTAGAGGCGGTGCGTTCCGTTACTTAGATCAAACTGGTTTAGCTAACTTTGTTGCAGCAGCAGACAAATACGCTCACCTAGGTGCGATTTACCAAGTATCAGAGCAAACTCGCAAATGGGCTGAAGAAGGCCGTGTTTTCTATAAGGTGGAAGGTTAATATCATGAATAATCCAGTAATTGTAGATTGTATCCGCACACCAATGGGTCGCTCAAAAGGCGGCGTATTTAAAAACAAGCGTGCGGAAGACTTAAGCGCTCACTTAATGAAGGGCTTACTAGAACGCAACCCAGCGGTTGATCCTGCATCAATCGACGACATTTATTGGGGTTGTGTACAGCAAACATTAGAGCAAGGCTTTAACGTTGCACGTAACGCATCGCTACTTGCGGGTATTCCACACTCAGTACCAGCAACGACCGTTAACCGTTTATGTGGCTCGTCAATGCAAGCATTGCACGACGCTGCGCGCGCTATTATGACTGGCGCTGGCGATACTTACCTAATTGGTGGTGTTGAGCACATGGGTCACGTTCCTATGACCCACGGTAACGACTTTCACCCAGGCCTAGCAACGTCAATTGCGCAAGCTTCAGGCTCTATGGGTTTAACAGCAGAATACCTTGCAACTATTCACGGCATTAGCCGTCAGCAGCAAGATGAATTTGCATACCGTTCGCATCAACGTGCACATGCTGCAACAGTTGAAGGACGTTTCCGCCGCGAAATTTTAGCAATGGAAGGTCATGCAGCAGATGGCTCTTTAATTTTAGTTGAAGACGATGAAGTAATTCGTCCTGAAACAACGGTTGAAGGTTTATCTCAGCTTCGCCCAGTATTTAACCCAGCATCGGGTTCTGTTACAGCGGGTACATCTTCTGCACTTTCTGATGGCGCATCAGCGATGTTAGTAATGAGCGAAGAAAAAGCTAAAGAGTTAGGCTTACCAATTCGTGCGCGCATTAAAGCAATGGCAGTTGCCGGTTGCGATCCATCAATCATGGGTTACGGCCCAGTACCAGCAAGTAAAAAAGCACTTGCACAAGCGGGTATCACAATTGATGACATTGATGTAGCTGAGCTTAACGAAGCCTTCGCAGCGCAATCACTGCCAGTACTTAAAGACTTAGGTTTAGCTGATGTGGTTGACGAAAAAGTTAACTTGAATGGCGGCGCTATCGCTCTGGGCCACCCTCTAGGTTGTTCTGGTTCGCGTATCAGCACCTCGCTAATTCACTTAATGGAAGATAAAAATGCTAAATATGGTTTAGCGACTATGTGTATTGGTTTAGGCCAAGGCATCGCAACTGTATTTGAGCGTGTTCAAGACTAATACTCTTAACATGTAAACCATCTTGGTGAGTAAAAAGGCGCACTGACGAAAGTTAGTTCGCCTTTTTTATTTGCCAAATTTAAGGTACTTTACTAAAGCGATTTAGATTAGTGATGTTGTTGTGATCGGGTTTATAATTTAATGTTTATGTATATAAACTTAAATGAAAACTGATCCAGATCTAAGTAATTTAGTTAAAGTATACTTAAAATTACGCTAAACTTTGGCGCAACAAAAAAGTCTGACTACTCATTAAAATCACATATTTGAATCACTATTAACAGGCATACGTACTATGAATTTTGATAACCCCGATCACCAATTAGATGCAATAGGTCTTCGCTGTCCAGAACCTGTAATGATGGTACGTGCTGCTATTCGAAAAATGAACGAGGGTGAAACACTGTTAATAACCGCCGATGACCCATCAACCACCCGTGATATTCCAAGCTTTTGTGTATTTATGGATCACACGCTGGTGGCTAAAGACGCGAATGAAGCACCGTATAGGTATGTGGTGAAAAAAGGGTTGTAAAGCTCTCAGTTCTCAGTTCTCAGTTCTCAGTTCTCAGTTCTCAGTTCTCAGTTTCAAAATAGAAACCGTGCTCGTTAAATCAAGTACGGTTTTTTACTTCTCTTTACGCTAAAAACTGCAACTATAAACATTCTGCTATTTCTTCGTTATAGTCACTTTTGGTTCGTCGTAGTCACTAAAATCAATGCTTACTATATACGTGCCTTTTATTGCAGGTGTATAACTAAAGTAATTATAAATAGTATTGCAGTCTGCGCTTGCAGCTTGGCCTAGCGTTAAACTTTGACCTTGTGGATATGAGTCGCTATAACCACAGTTAAAGCCTTCACTAAAATCGGCATCGGCTATTTTAAATTCATACACTTTACCTGGTGTGCTAAATTTTACCTGTGCTTGATAAAGTGCTGGGCCCACTAAATTAAGCTGATATTGAGGCTCTGCATCCCATAAGGTAAAATCGCCTCGCAGGTACATGGTGCGGTCGAGTTCTTTTTGCGGCAATACATCGTTAATTGATATTTGGCTTGAACATGCGCTGAGTAACCCAACAATAGCGAGTGGTATTATATTTTTTATTGTAATCATCAATTTTCATCCTATTCATTATACCTATTAAAAAAATGCCTATTTTGCTAATAGGTATTAAAACTAAAAAGCCAGCGTTATGCTGGCTTTTTAAATTGCTAATGGCTGTTATTTTTGTAAAACAGATATATCTGCAATATCCAAAAATAAACCACTTAACTGACTTAATAGCGCAAGGCGATTTTGCTTAACAGCTTCATCGTCGGCCATAACCATTACGTTGTCAAAAAAGTTATCAACACTTTCACGAATGCCAGCCAATTGGCTAAGCGCCTCTTGGTAGTTTCCATCAGCATAAAGTGGTGCCAGCTCAGTCGCAAATTTTGCCACTTGTGATGCCAATACTTTTTCAGCATCGTCGCTTAATAAGCTCTCATCAACGTTACCTTGGCTTGTGATATCGTTTTTAGCAAGAATGTTGCCTACACGCTTATTAGCTGCTGCAAGCGCTTCTGCGGCGTCTAAAGTGCGGAAGTGGCTTACCGCTTTAACACGGCGGTCAAAATCAACAGGTTTAGTTGGACGACGCGCAAGCACAGCTTGAATTACATCAACTTCAATGCCTTCATCTTGATACCATGCGCGGAAGCGCCCTAGCATAAAATCAAATACATCTGTTGATACATTTAGATTAGTTAGCTTATCGCCAAACAATGTTTGTGCTTTTGCTACTAGGTCTAAAATATCAAGCGGTAACTCTTTTTCGACCATGATACGCAATGCACCAATAGCAGCACGACGAAGTGCAAATGGGTCTTTATCACCTTTTGGTGCTTGGCCTATACCAAAAATACCCACCAGCGTATCAAACTTATCAGCAATGGCTACTGCACAACTAATTAGGTTTGTAGGTAAGTTATCACCTGCAAAGCGTGGCATGTATTGCTCGTTTTGAGCAACAGCTACGTCTTCTGCTTCACCGTCAAAGCGAGCGTAATGCATTCCCATTACACCTTGTACATCGGTAAATTCCATTACCATTTCGGTCATTAAGTCTGTTTTACTTAATAGGCCTGCACGTTTTGCAAGGTCTTTATCTGCGCCTAATTGCTCTGCAATGTAGCCGGCAAGTTCGCTAATACGTACAGACTTATCTTTAAGCGTACCTAACTGCTTTTGGAATAAAACGGTATCTAGCGACTCAAAACGGCTTTCTAATGTTTTCTTTTTGTCGGTTTCAAAAAAGAACTGCGCATCAGCTAAACGTGGGCGCACTACTTTTTCGTTACCTGAAATTACCACGCTTGGATCTTTACTTTCGATGTTAGATACAAACAAAAACTTATTTAAAAGTTTGCCGTTTTGATCTAATAACGGGAAGTATTTTTGATCGTCCTTCATGGTGTAAATTAGCGCTTCGGCTGGTACATCTAAAAATGCTTCTTCAAATGTTGCCGTTAATGTTACTGGCCACTCTACCAGTGATGTTACTTCTTCTAATAAGTCTTCATCCATTGCAACAACAGCGTTAACTGCGTTTGCAGCGTCTTCTATTTGTGCACGAATTTGCGCTTTACGTTGTTCGTAATCAGCAATAACGTAAGCAGATTTAAGTACATCAAAAATCTCATCAGCATGGCTGATGCTAATTTTTTCTGGGTGATGAAAACGGTGACCTTGCAGTTGGTTACTTACTTGCTTTCCCAGTATTTCACCTTCGAGTAACTCGCTACCAAATAAAATAGTGACGGTATGAACTGGGCGAATAAACTGTGTTTTATTTGCACCCCAGCGCATTGGCTTTGGTATTGGTAATTTACTTAACGCTTTTGCGATAGCATCTGCCATTAGCGTTTTAGTTTCTTGCCCTGCAACTTTAGCAATATGTAGTAACCAAGCGCCTTTATCGGTTTCGAGTGTTTGTGCTTCACTTACGTCAATACCGCAACCGCGTGCCCAACCCATTGCTGCTTTTGTAGGGTTACCTTCGCTGTCAAACGCTGCTTTTGTTGCAGGGCCGCGTTTTTCAACTTCTTTGTCTTGTTGTTTAGCTTCAAGCGCTTTTACTTGTAAACCCAAACGACGAGGTGATGCATACCAGCTGACGCCTTGGTGCGCTAACTCTAGTGTTTCTAACTCTTGAGTTAAGTTTGCAGCAAATGCTTCGGCAAGTTTACGCAACGACTTTGGTGGCAATTCTTCAGTGCCAATTTCTACTAATAAATTTTGTGCTGACATGCTTACTTATCCTTACACAGCGGGAAACCAAGCGCTTCACGTGCATCGTAATAACTTTGTGCACATGCTTTTGATAACGCGCGGACACGTAAAATATAACGCTGACGTTCTGTTACCGATATAGCATGACGCGCGTCTAATAGGTTAAATGCATGCGATGCTTTCATAACTTGCTCGTAGGCAGGAAGTGGTAAATTTGCTTCAATTAACTTTTGGCTCTCAGCTTCACACTTATCAAACTGCGCAAATAAGTCATCTACGTTTGCGTGTTCAAAGTTGTAAGTAGATTGCTCTACTTCATTTTGGTGGAACACATCGCCGTAAGTTACACGCCCTAGTGGACCATCTGCCCATACTAGGTCGTAAATACTATCTACGCCTTGAATGTACATAGCTAAACGTTCAAGGCCATAAGTAATCTCGCCAGTTACTGGTGAGCACTCTAAGCCGCCTACTTGTTGGAAGTAGGTAAACTGCGTTACCTCCATACCATTTAACCAAATTTCCCAACCTAGGCCCCACGCACCTAATGTAGGTGATTCCCAGTTATCTTCTACAAAGCGTACTTCGTGAGTTAGGGTATCAATCCCCATTGCTTCTAGTGAGCCTAAGTAAAGCTCTTGGATGTTATCTGGCGATGGCTTTAACACTACCTGAAATTGGTAGTAATGTTGTAAGCGGTTTGGGTTTTCGCCATAGCGGCCATCCGTAGGACGGCGACACGGTTGTACGTATGCGCTAGACATTGGCTCAGGGCCAATTGATTTCAAAAATGTTTGCGGGTGAAATGTCCCAGCGCCCACTTCCATATCAAGTGGTTGAATAATGACACAGCCTTGCTGTGCCCAATAATCCTGTAAAGCCAGGATCAAACCTTGGAAGGTTTTTACGTCGTATTTTTGCATATTTGGCTTTTTACTATCTAAGAAGTAGCGTGAAAATTATCCTTAGTATACCGTGTGTACACTCAGGTTTTAAGCAGTTTGTGTATTTGTAGAAAATAAAAAAGGAGCCCTTAGGCTCCTTTTTATTATCTAAATATGTTTTTACACGTCTAAGTTAACTACGCGAAGCGCGTTAGTTTCAATAAAGTCACGACGTGGCTCTACCTGATCACCCATAAGTGTTGCAAATAACTGATCCGCGCCAACAGCGTCTTCGATAGTTACTTGTAACATACGGCGTGCACCTGGATCCATGGTTGTTTCCCACAGTTGATCTGGGTTCATCTCACCCAATCCTTTGTAGCGTTGAATATAGATCCCACGCTTAGATTCAGTGATCAACCATTCCAAAGCATCCACAAAGTTATCAACAGGTTTTGTTTTCTCACCACGTTGAATATAGGCACCTTCTGTAATGATGTTTGCAATGTTAACACCAGTCACAGCAATACGTTGGTAATCACGCGATGTAATGAAGTCGTAGCTTAGTACATGAGACTTATCTACACCGTGTTGACGAATATTCACAACTGGGTAGTACAAGTTACGCTCTGCATCATACTCAGTTGCAGCGTTGAAAATAGTTGCATCTTCGTCACGGTCTACTAGGTCATCAACAAGCTCTTTTGTCCACGTAATTACTTTAGCTTCGTCTTCAAGGTCTTCTTTTGTTAATTCGCTTTGGTAGATCAAACGTTCCATTACTGTGTTAGGGTATTTACGTTTTAAACGCTCGATTACTTTAACTGTGTTTTGATAATCGTGAACTATTTCCTCTAACGCTTCACCTTCAAGTGCTGATGCATCGGCACTTGTGTATAGCGCTGCGTTATTTAGTGCAAGCGATGTTAAGTAGTCAACAAGTGCAGGATCGTCTTTTATGTAGCGTTCTTGCTTACCTTTTTTCACTTTATAAAGTGGTGGTTGAGCAATATAAATATAACCGCGCTCTACAATTTCTGGCATTTGACGATAAAAGAACGTAAGCAACAAGGTACGAATGTGAGAACCATCCACGTCCGCATCGGTCATTATAATGATACGGTGGTAACGTAGTTTTTCAGGGTTATATTCATCACGGCCAATACCACAGCCTAACGCAGTGATTAGCGTTGCCACTTCTTGTGAAGACAGCATTTTATCAAAACGTGCTTTTTCAACGTTTAGAATTTTACCTTTAAGCGGAAGAATCGCTTGATTCTTACGGTTACGACCCTGCTTGGCTGATCCGCCAGCAGAGTCCCCTTCCACTATGTAAAGTTCTGATTGCGCAGGATCTTTTTCCTGACAATCGGCTAATTTACCCGGCAAACCGGCAAGGTCCATAGCGCCTTTACGACGTGTCATTTCACGTGCTTTACGTGCTGCTTCACGTGCACGTGAAGCATCAATAATTTTCCCAACAACAATTTTTGCATCTACTGGATTTTCTAATAAAAACTCAGTGAATTTTTCAGCCATTGCTTGTTCTACCGCAGACTTAACTTCGCTAGATACTAGCTTGTCTTTTGTTTGCGATGAAAACTTAGGATCTGGAACTTTAACACTAATTACAGCAGTCAAACCTTCACGCGCATCGTCACCGGTTGCGTTACTCGTTGTTTTTGCTTTCTTGTTAAAGCCTTCTTTTTCCATAAAGTTATTAAGTGTACGTGTTAGCGCAGATCTAAAACCAGCTAAGTGAGTACCACCATCACGTTGTGGAATGTTATTTGTGAAACAGTAAATGTTTTCTTGGTATGCGTCATTCCATTGCATTGATACTTCAACGCTAATTCCGTCTTCAACACGCTCATGTGTAAAGTGGAATACACCTTTATGAATAGGTGTTTTATTGCGGTTAATGTATTCAACAAATGCCTGAATACCACCTTCGTATTTGAAGTGATCGCTTTTATTTTCTTCACGCTCATCATTTAAAATGATGCTAACACCGGAATTCAGGAACGACAGTTCACGTAGGCGTTTTGCTAAAATATCGTAATGAAAATCTAAATTAGTGAATGTTTCTGCACTAGGCCAAAAGCGTAGTTCTGTCCCCGTAGTTTCAGAGTCACCAATAACAGCGAGTGGTGCATCTGGCACACCCATAGTGTAAAACTGCTCATGAAGTTTGCCTTCGCGACGCACGGTTAGTTTTAATTTTTCTGAAAGTGCGTTTACAACCGAAACACCTACACCATGCAAGCCACCTGATACTTTATAAGAGTTATCATCAAACTTACCACCAGCGTGAAGTACCGTCATGATTACTTCGGCAGCCGAAACGCCTTCTTCTTCATGGATAGACACTGGGATACCACGGCCGTTATCTCTAACCGAAACAGAGCCATCTAAGTGAATCGTTACAAAAATATCATCACAATGACCGGCTAAGGCTTCGTCTATTGAGTTATCAACGACCTCAAACACCATGTGGTGTAAGCCTGTGCCATCATCGGTGTCCCCTATATACATTCCAGGACGCTTTCTTACTGCGTCTAATCCTTTAAGTACTTTAATACTCGACGAGTCATAATTCTCAGACATGGTTAATCCCACTTATCTTGTTATTAGGTTGCCATGTTTCACGTGGAACATTTGTAGTTCTCGTTGCATGGGTTCCACCACAGCAGAAATACTCTCAGATAAAATTGAAGAGATAAATATTTGAGAACGACAGTGAGACAATAATTGCCCAACTTTCTCTTTTGTATCTTCGCCTAACTCTGAGGGTAAATCATCTATTAGCAATATAGATTGCTTATCGGTCTCTGACTCAATTAAGCTATTTTGCGTTACTTTTAACGCATACAATAATAACTTTAACTGCCCGCGTGAGAACGTATTCTCTATACTGTTGCCAGCGACACTAAAACTAAAGTCAGCCTTATGAGGGCCTTTACTTGTAAATCCTTGGCGAGAATCTCGCTCAAAGTTTTGTTCTAATGCATCGTTAAGAGATTCATTCTCTTTCCAGCCTGCATTAAACGTCATTTCTAAATCGCGTATAAGCGTTAATTCTGCACACATTTTACCAAAAAACTGCTGCTTAAACCTACTTATATACGCCATTCTCAATTTATTTATTTCTTCAGCCAGTCTAACAAATTCTTTGTCCCAAAACTTAATTTGGTCAAAATAATTCTTAGGCTTAGACTTTAACAGTGCATTGCGTTGTTTTAATACTTTATTAAACGATTGCCAAAGGTAAAAAAACTCGTGTTCCACGTGGAACAATCCTAAATCTAAAAACTTTCTGCGCTCTTTTGGACCACCAAAAAACAAAGAGTAGCTTTCAGGTGTAATTATTTGAACAGGCATAAGTTGTGCGAGTTCAGATATTTTTCGGCTCGCTTTACCTTGAATCTTTAAATTTGTTTCACCTAACCGCGTTTTACTAATACCAATAGGAATTGATAAATCATGAACCGTTTTTCGGCCATGAATTACAAACTGGTCCTGTTGGTGTGCAATTATGCTTTTATGTTTTGGTGTTCGAAAAGACTTGCCGTGAGAAAGGTAATAAATAGCTTCTAAAAGACTGGTTTTCCCGCTGCCATTTTCACCATATATAATATTAACGCCATTAACAGGTTCTAGCGTCAGCGCCTCAATATTACGAAAATATTTGAGGCTCAAATGACTTAAGCTCATTATATGTTTATGATCTTATAAACGCATAGGCATAACAACATACATAGCTTCATCATCACCAGCGCCTTCTATTAAGGCACTGCTGTTTGAATCTGCTAACGTAAACTGTACATCTTCGGTTTTTAATGTGTTTAATACATCTAAAACATACGAAACATTAAAACCAATTTCTAATTCATCACCTTGGTAATTTACTTCAACAACCTCTTCTGCTTGCTCTTGCTCTGGATTGTTAGCAGTAATTTTTAATAAACCATTTGATAAATTTAAGCGTACACCACGAAACTTTTCGTTCGACAAGATAGATACACGCTGAAACGCATTTCGCAACCATTCACGGTTCGCAATAATTGTTTTATCACCGCCACGTGGAAGTACACGTCGGTAATCAGGAAAACGCCCATCAACAAGTTTACTTGTAAATGTAAACTCAATATCAATAATACGAATGTGGTTAGCACCAAATTGAATAGTTACTAGCTCATCGTCGGCAACCATAAGGCGCATAATTTCTTGTACACCTTTGCGCGGTATAATTAATTGGCGCTGGGTATTTAATGATTGAGTAAGTTTTTTCTGTGCAATAGCCAAACGGTGCCCGTCGGTAGCCACCGTTTTAATATCACTGTTATCAACTTCAAACGACATACCATTTAAATAATAACGTACATCTTGGTTTGCCATTGAAAAGTGTGTGCTTTCAAGTAATTTACGAAGCTCTAAACGTGTTAGTTGAAATTCAACCTCACCGTCCCATTCTTCTAAATTGGGAAAATCAGCAGCGGATAATGTCGTTAATGAAAAACGACTTTTACCACTGGTTAATAACAGCTGGTGATCTTGTAAGCTTAAAGTAATGTCTGAACCTTCAGGTAAGCTTTTACAAATATCGAGTAATTTTTTAGCGGGTAAAGTCAATTTTGTATCGGCAATATCATCACCTACAAAAACACCAGACACTAATTCAATTTCAAGGTCGGTCCCTGTCATCGAAAGCTGTCCGTTTTCTACTACTAACAAAACGTTAGATAAAATTGGTAACGTATGCTTTCGCTCAATTGCGCCAGATACTTGTACCAATGGCTTTAAAAATTGTTGTCTTGATATTGTTATTTGCATAATAAAGTCAGCCCTAAGATGACAATGTTCTTATTAAATTTTGATAATCTTCTTTGATTTCGTGGCTTTCATCACGTAGTGATTTTATTTTACGACACGCATGTAAAACAGTTGTATGGTCTCGACCGCCAAAAGCATCCCCAATCTCAGGTAAGCTGTGATTAGTAAGTTCCTTAGACAACGCCATAGCAACCTGACGAGGTCTTGCTATAGAGCGGCTTCGGCGTTTAGAAAGTAAATCTGACACACGAATTCGATAATACTCAGCCACTGTACGCTGTATATTATCAATTGTGACAAGCTTATCTTGCAGTGCCAATAAATCACGCAGTGCTTCTTTTACAAAGTCGATAGAGATAGGACGCCCTGTAAAGTTTGCATTTGCAATTACGCGATTAAGTGCCCCTTCAAGCTCACGAACATTTGAACGTAATTTTTTTGCAATGAAGAAAGCCACTTCGTGTGGTAAATTAATTTTACTTTGCTGCGCTTTCTTCATCAAAATCGCTACGCGCGTTTCAAGTTCTGGCGGCTCTATAGCGATTGTTAAACCCCAACCAAAACGAGACTTAAGTCTGTCTTCAACCCCTTCAATTTCCTTAGGGTAACGATCGGAAGTTAAAATAATTTGTTGGTTGCCTTCAAGTAACGCATTAAAGGTATGAAAAAATTCTTCTTGAGAACGCTCTTTGTTTGCAAAGAATTGAATGTCATCAATCATTAATGCATCAACACTGCGGTAATAACGTTTAAATTCTTCTATTGCGTTATTTTGTAGCGCTTTAACCATGTCTTGTACAAAACGTTCAGAATGCATATAAACAATTTTTGCATCAGGCTTATTAGCCATAATGCCATTGCCTACTGCATGGAGTAAGTGCGTTTTACCTAAACCTGTTCCACCGTATATAAATACAGGGTTAAATGCAGAGCCAGGATTATCGGCCACTTGAGTTGCAGCCGCTTTTGCTAGCTGGTTAGATTTACCCTCAACAAAACTATCAAAGGTATAGTTTTCTTTAATATTAGATTTATAACCCGATTTAGGTGCTGGCTCAACAACCGGTTTTTGCTCTCGCGGTTGTTGCTTTGCTGATGCTTGCGTATTAGGTGCAGATTGCGTTTCTATAACAGGTGCAACTTGTGTGTTTAACAGCGGCTTACTACCTACATCAAAACGTAGTTCAGGTGCTTCATCACCACAAATCTCTACAAGTAATTCGTTAATTCGATTAAGGTATTTTTCTCTTACCCAATCAAGCACAAAGCGATTAGGTGCATAAATAGTCAGAGTATCTTCGGTACTTTCTGCTTGAAGTGGTCTTACCCACATACTGAACTGCTGCGAAGGCAATTCATCTTGCAATACATATAAACAACTTTGCCAAACCGACAGATACACAGTTAAACTCCCAGAGATATAATTTTTATTCCCGCACATCAAAAATGGTTAAATACCATGCATTTATTGCGTTTAAATAGCCAAATAAGCGGCCCAAGACCAAGTATTATGAAGGCAGTTTATCCACAAGTAAAAGGCTGATTTTTATAAAATGATGTATAACGTTACAAAAAACCAATAACATACTGATTTAGTTGTATTTTTAATTATTAACTTGATAATAGATCATAACAAAATAACACCAAGATCGCGAACCAATTCTACGATCCAATTTACTTTTCCCCGGCTTTTATTCACTTTTTATACAAGGGCTGTGGAAAACTTCTTATTTATGATGATCCTACTAGATCACGCTTTATGATCCCCAGCTGCTTGCTTAATAAACACAGTGCTTAACGCGTAATTATGATTGACTTTAAGTCGTTTCATCTATAATATCTCGCGCTCGCAATGGCACCTGTGCCAGGATCGCGACCTGCATAGGATGTTTTAACTTTAACCGATCGGATGAGATTGTTATGAAAAGAACTTTTCAACCTAGCGTTTTAAAACGCAAACGTGCACACGGCTTCCGTGCTCGCATGGCAACTGTAAATGGCCGTAAAGTATTAGCACGTCGCCGCGCTAAAGGCCGCAAAGTTCTTTCTGCTTAATTTATAAGTGGAAGACTTTAGCTTTGGCAGGGAGTTACGTCTGTTAACTCCCTCGCATTACTCTCGTATATTTAACGAACCCGCTCGGGCTGCAACTCCTTACTTCACTCTATTAGCTAAACCCAATGACCAAGGGAAACCTAGGTTAGGACTTACTGTTGCTAAAAAACGTGTAAAAAAGGCATGCCAACGAAACCGTATTAAACGTCTTGCTCGCGAAAGTTTTCGTTTAAATCAACACAACATTGATAACATTGATATTGTGCTTATGGTTAAAAATGGTATTGACGAACAGTCTAATGAAGAATTAACCAAGCAACTGACTAAGTTATGGCGAAAAATTAATGAACGCTGTAAACCAGGTGCGCCTAAGCCTCCACCCTTTAAGAAACGCCCAAACAAATCAGCTAAATCTAATAAACAAACCCAATAGCAATAGAATTACAGGGTTAATTAATGTATCTTTAGCTCACCTTTTAATCATGCATTTAAAATTTCCAATAGAGCCTTTAAATACATGATATCTATCTCACTAAATTTAACTAGGGGCATAAACATCATGAGGTTACTTAAACCACTTGTTGCTTTACCGACATTATGTTTAGTGTTATTGATCCGCGGTTATCAAAAGTGGATTAGCCCGCTATTAGGTCCGCATTGTCGTTTTAATCCAAGCTGCTCACATTACGCAATTCAAGCAATAAAATTGCATGGATTGATAAAAGGAAGTTGGTTAGCATTAAAACGCATATTAAAATGCCATCCTTTACATTCAGGTGGTGATGACCCAGTACCTGAAAAAATAACCCATATTAACCACCAACACGAGAAATAAGAGCTGTTATGGAATCGCAACGCACGTTTTTATTCATTGGCCTAATGCTAGTGTCGTTTTTATTGTTCCAAGAATGGAATAATGATTATAACCAGCCAAAAGTCGATCCAAGTGCCACAACACAAACACAAAAAGCAAATTCAACTGAATCAGATGATTTTATACCCTCATCATCAGAATCTGGCTTACCGGCTTCAACAACATTAGCTAAACGTTCTGTTATAGAAATTAAAACAGACGTGTTTAAAGTTAAAATCGACACCAAAGGTGGTGATATTGTTGAATCAGACTTACTTCAGTATGAAGAAGTGAAAGGCGAAAAAACACCTTTCATGCTGCTGGGTGAATTTGATGGTAATCAATACTTTTCACAAAGTGGTTTAATTGGTTTAAATGGTCCTGACGCATCTGCAAACGGTCGCCCTACTTACCACAGCGAACAAACATCTTATACCTTAACCGGTGATGAGTTACGTGTACCGCTGCAGTTTACTGACAGCAACGGTGTTAGCTTTACTAAAACGTATGTATTTAAAAAAGGGCAATATGACGTTGGCTTAGAATACACAGTAAACAATACAACCAGTGCGCCTATTCAAGTACAGCTTTACACGCAAGTTAAGCGCACAGTACAAGAAAAAGGCAGCTTAGTTGATCAAAACTATTTAGGTGCAGCTTACGGTACTGACGAAGAACCGTACGAAAAGTACAGCTTTTCTGACATGGCTGACAAAAACCTAAATGAAAGCACACAAGGTGGCTACATTGCATTTATTCAACATTACTTTGTAAGTGCGTGGGTACCAAAACAAGACCAAACCAACACCCTGTATAGCTTAATTACGAGCAGCAATGCCGCAATCATTGGTACAAAAGCACAACCAGTTAATGTACAAGCCGGTACTGAGCAAACTATTACTTCTATTTACTACATGGGCCCTAAAGAGTCTGATGTATTAGAAGCGCTTCACCCTGACTTAGACCTAACTGTAGACTACGGCTGGTTATGGTTTATTTCACAGCCACTATTTGTATTACTAAAATGGCTTTACAGTATCCTTGGAAACTGGGGTTTAGCAATTATTGCTATCACTATTATTGTTAAATCATTGATGTACCCGCTAACTAAAGCGCAATACACGTCAATGGCTAAAATGCGTGCCCTTCAACCAAAAATGGCTGCATTAAAAGAAAAATATGGTGATGACCGTCAAAAATTCGGCCAGGCCACAATGGAAATGTACAAAAAAGAGAAAGTAAACCCAATGGGTGGCTGTTTCCCTATTTTGTTACAAATGCCAATATTCTTAGCGTTGTTTTATGTATTTTTAGAGTCAACAGAACTTCGCCATGCTGAGTTTATGCTTTGGTTAACTGATTTATCAGCTCAAGACCCATACTACGTATTACCAATTTTATTTGGTGCAAGTATGTTTATAACTCAGAAGCTTCAACCAATGACGGTTACCGATCCAATGCAGCAAAAAATGATGACCTTTATGCCGGTTATCTTCTCTGTATTCTTCTTATGGTTCCCATCAGGCTTAGTACTTTATTGGTTAGTATCTAACCTTATTTCAATCGCGCAAATGCTTTATATTTATCGCGGTATGGAAAAGAAAGGAATAAAAGTAAGAGGCTAACTTAGCCCTACTTATCAAGAAGGCGACTTAGGTCGCCTTTTTTATTGCCCATTTTTTATCAGAGCATTCGCGAGTGGTAATTTCATAGGTTACAATAGCGCCATAACGTACACATTGTTGGTAAATTAAATAGCATGATCAATCAAGACACAATTGCAGCACAAGCAACCGCCCCCGGCCGTGGTGGTGTTGGTATTATTCGGGTTTCTGGCAGCCTTGCTAAAAGCGTTGCCGAGCAAGTTATTGGTAAAATACCAAAGGTGAGATACGCCGATTACGTACCATTTAAAAACTTAAACGGTGATCAGCTTGACCAAGGTATTGCTATTTATTTTGCCGGACCGAACTCATTTACTGGCGAAGATGTACTTGAGTTGCAAGGCCATGGCGGCCCAGTTGTGCTTGATATGCTACTTAAAGAAATTAGTAAAATAGAGGGTGTACGTTTAGCAAAGCCAGGAGAATTCTCTGAGCGCGCATTTATGAACGACAAACTTGATTTAACCCAAGCAGAAGCAATTAGTGACCTTATTAATGCCACCAGTGAACAAGCCGCTAAAAGCGCCTTACAATCGCTTCAAGGTGAGTTTTCCAAACATATAGAAACCCTGGTTGAAAAAGTAATCCACCTTCGTATGTACGTAGAAGCTGCAATCGACTTTCCAGATGAAGAAATAGACTTTTTGTCTGACGGTAAAGTAAGCGGTGATTTAGACGCAATTATAAATCAGCTAAACACCGTAACTAACCAAGCCAAACAAGGCAGTATAATGCGCGAAGGTATGCGTGTAGTTATTGCAGGTCGTCCTAATGCAGGTAAATCAAGCTTGCTTAATGCCCTAGCAGGTCGAGAAGCAGCAATCGTAACCGAAATAGCAGGTACCACCCGCGACGTGCTACGCGAACACATTCACATTGATGGCATGCCACTGCATATTATCGATACCGCAGGTCTTCGTGAAAGCCCAGACCGCGTAGAACAGATAGGTATTGAGCGCGCATGGGAAGAAATAAACCAAGCCGACCGCGTTTTATTTATGCTTGATGGCACCGATACCGTCGATACCGACCCACATAAAATTTGGCCAGAATTTATGGCAAAATTACCAAAAGGCATGGGGGTTACAGTGATCAGAAATAAAGCCGATTTGTCGGGTGATATTGTAGGCCTAGATGAATACCAACAATACCCAGTCATAAGCTTAAGTGCTAAAAATGCAGATGGTATTGAGCTTGTACGAGAGCATTTAAAAGCCTGTATTGGTTTTGACGGCGCAACAGAAGGTGGATTTATGGCTCGTCGCCGCCATTTAGATGCTCTAGAGCGCGCAGCTTATCATTTAGATACGGGTAAAACGCAGCTTGAAATGCATATTGCGGGTGAAATTTTGGCCGAAGAGCTACGCTTAACGCAGCAATTTTTAAACGAAATAACGGGTGAGTTTACTTCAGACGATCTACTAGGAAAAATATTTAGCTCGTTCTGTATTGGTAAATAAAAGACCTAACAACTAAATAATTAAAAATTAAGGGCGTAAAAACGCCCTTTTTTACTGCCTAAATTAAGCCTTCCTATATCAATGTATGAGTATTTTTTAGATAAGCTAAGTGCTATTTTAGGCTCTCAATTACTCTAAATTAGTATCTTTAAATGCTTATTAATGGCCTACTTTACAAGATATAACCGCCTAATTAGGGTGATATATCCCCCACATACGAATAAGTTAAGCCAATATAATTAACCTTAAAACAAACTAAAATCACTGTTTTTAGTATTTTGTTAGCTAAATTGCAGCCATATTTGGCTATATATCAAAAAATAAAGCGATCACAAGTGTGTATTGATCGCGCTATCCACCAGCTAAAACATATAAAAACATGTACCAATATTACAAAAATTTTAAATTTAGTCAGATCAGTTATCCACAATTCCTACTTTTTGAACAAAACCCTAAAAATTTTTAACTGAAAAACACGTTATTAACTCTATTTTTAGTAAAAAACAGCCATAATGAAATTTAATTTGGTATTTATTTAGTAAGATCATATTTAATTGATCACTTTTTAAAATTGTTTTAGATCTTAATAATCAGTTATAAACACCCTTTATATCCACATTATGATCAACTTCATTTTTATATTAAATATTCATCACTTTTGCACTTACAAATAATTAAAATCAATAACTTACAAAATTTCAGGCTAATAGGATATAGAGTTAAACAGAACTTCCCCCAATCTTATTAACAGCTTGATCAGAAGATTACATTTAAATATTTTATGTTACAGCCATATAAATCAATAACTTAAAATAATTTTAAACAATGATCTAAAAATCAACCTAAAAATAGTTATCCAAACTAACACTCTTCTCTTTACTGCTGTTTTTACTCGGCTATCATAGGCAGCAATTAAAACTAATGCGATCACAACTAATCATGAGTTCAGTAAATATTATTGTTGGCAGCCAAATGGGATCGGCCGAGTACGTTGCAGAGCAATTAAGCGATGAGCTTAATAACCAAGGTATTGAAACTCAACTACATGATCATCCTGAGTTTAATGAAATAGATCAACACAATACGGTATGGCTAATATGTACATCTACTTATGGTGCAGGTGATTATCCAGATAACCTTTTAAGTTTTGTAGAACAAGTAGCTCAAACAACTGATTTAAAACATTTAAAATTTTCGGTTATAGCACTAGGCGATACCAGCTACGACACATATAACTTAGCAGGGCGCAATATAGAAGCACTACTGCTCGAAAAAGGCGCTATAAAAGTAGCAGAACGCTTAGAGTTAAATATATTAGACGAATCACTCCCTGAAGACACAGCACTAGCTTGGTTAGATGCTTGGATGTCTCAAACAGGATTAAAATAAAGAGATCAAGTTAAATCCCATATAAAAGTTACCCACAATTTACTAATAATTTAATTAATAATGTGGATAAAGATTGAATAAACTGCATTTTAGAGCATGCTTATCCATGGGATAAGATCTAACTAATCACCCCCTGTGTATAAAGTGGCTTTTTGATCAGTGCTTATTTGTGGGATGATCCGATCATATTAACACCTTTAGATCTGATCTAATTTAATGTTTTTAAACAAGATCTAAAGCTTATCAACAGAAAACCCGATCAGTAGTAGTAATAGTATTAAAAGATCTCTTTAAAAGATCCTTTATATTATTAGAGATCACTTACTTAGATCTGAGCACAGTTTAATCATTTATCTTCTGCTCATTTCTAGGTAGAATACGCTCCCTTTTGAAGTTTACCGGTTTGATTTAAGTAGGATCCCATTAATGATTTTTCATGAAAATTTTGACGTTATCGTAGTAGGTGGTGGACATGCAGGCACTGAAGCCGCATTGGCAGCTGCCCGTATGGGGATGAATACCCTGCTACTGACTCACAATATGGATACCCTTGGTCAAATGTCTTGTAACCCAGCAATTGGTGGGATAGGCAAAGGTCACTTGGTAAAAGAAATAGATGCCCTTGGTGGTGCAATGGCACAAGCTATTGATAAAGGCGGGATCCAATTTCGTACTTTAAATTCTTCAAAAGGACCGGCTGTTCGTGCAACCCGAGCACAAGCCGATCGCGCTTTGTACAAAGCAGCTATTCAAACAACGTTACAAAATCAAGAAAACTTAAAAATATTTCAACAATCGTGTGACGATCTAATTGTTGAAAACGATCGTGTTACTGGCGTAGTAACTCAAATGGGGTTACGTTTTAGCGCACCCAGTGTAGTACTTACTGTAGGTACCTTTTTAGGTGGGCAAATACACATAGGTTTAGAAAACTACAAAGGTGGACGTGCAGGCGATCCGCCATCAATTGCTTTAGCACAGCGTCTGCGTGAACAACCATTTAGAGTAGATCGTCTAAAAACAGGCACTCCACCACGTATTGATGCCCGTTCGGTTGATTTTAGCAAAATGCAAGAACAACCAGGTGATACGCCTACACCAGTGTTTTCATTTTTAGGTAAACAAAGTGATCACCCGCAACAAATACCGTGTTACATTACTTATACAAATGAAAAAACACATGATGTTATACGCAAAAATTTGCATCGTTCACCTATGTACTCGGGTGTTATAGAAGGGATTGGCCCGCGTTATTGTCCATCTATTGAAGATAAAATTGTCCGCTTTGCCGATAAAGACAAACATCAAATATTTGTAGAGCCAGAAGGTTTAACATCTTACGAGCTTTACCCTAATGGCATTTCAACAAGCCTACCATTTGATGTGCAATTGGAAATAGTGCAATCGATTACTGGTTTTGAAAATGCACATATTTGCCGACCTGGTTACGCAATTGAATACGATTACTTTGATCCACGTGATTTAAAACAATCATTAGAAACTAAATTTATTGAAGGTTTATTCTTTGCAGGCCAAATAAACGGAACTACAGGCTATGAAGAAGCCGGAGCGCAAGGCTTAATTGCTGGTATGAACGCAGCGCTTAAAGTGCAAGGTAAAGATTCGTGGACGCCACGTCGTGACGAAGCATACGTTGGTGTATTAATTGACGACTTGGCAACGCTTGGTACAAAAGAACCGTACCGTATGTTTACTAGCCGTGCCGAATACCGTTTATTATTGCGTGAAGATAATGCCGATATTCGTCTAACCGAAAAGGGCCGTGAGCTAGGTTTAGTTAATGACGAGCGCTGGCAAGCATTTAACGAAAAAATGGAAGTGATCGAGAAAGAAAAACAACGCATAAAGGACACGTGGATTCATAAAGATCATAATGTTGTTGATCAGGTAAACGCATTATTAAAAGCGCCATTAACGCGTGAGGCAAGTTTAGAAGAATTATTGCGTCGTCCTGAGATCCGTTATGATGATCTAATGGCTATTGAAGGCTTAGGATCTGAATTTACAAATAAGGCGGCTTTAGAGCAAGTTGAGATCCATACTAAATACGCAGGTTACATTGCGCGTCAGCAAGATGAGATCAACAAACAGCTTCGTCATGAAGAAACAATTTTACCAAAAGAGTTTGATTATAAAACCGTGTCTGGTTTATCAAATGAGGTGGTGGCAAAACTAGAAGAGTCTCGTCCAGACACTATTGGTCAAGCCTCGCGTATTTCTGGTATCACACCCGCGGCTATTTCGTTATTATTAGTGTATCTGAAGAAGCAAGGCTTATTACGCAAATCTGCGTAATGGTAAGGGCACCTAGTGTTACAACAACAATTAACTACATTGTTAGCGCAAACTGATATTGCGCTAACAGAAAAACAACAACAACAGCTTGTTCGTTACGTTGAGCTATTGGATAAGTGGAACAAGGCGTATAACTTAACCTCAGTACGTTTGCCTCAAGAAATGATGGTAAAACATATTATGGACAGCCTTGTTGTTGCACCTCATTTACCCGGTCATCATTATATTGATGTGGGTACAGGTCCAGGCCTTCCTGGCATTGTATTAGCCATTGCACTTCCTAATACCCAATTTGTTTTACTCGACAGTTTAGGTAAACGTGTACGCTTTTTAATGCATGTTAAACATGAGCTCGGGCTTGATAATGTTACCCCGGTGCAGTCAAGAGTTGAAGAATATCAACCAAGTGTTAAATTAGATGGCGTACTCAGTCGTGCATTTGCTTCATTACAAGATATGGTTGACTGGTGCTCGCACTTAATTGATCATTCGGGTCAATTTATTGCGCTTAAAGGCGTTTACCCTAGCGAAGAGTTAGAGTCACTACCGGCTGGCGTAAAGTTTGAGAAAAAAATTGCATTAGAAGTACCTGAGTTAGATGCACAACGACATTTAATTATTCTTTCTAAAGACTAGGGATCAGAGACACTGTGGCAAAAGTCATCGCATTGGCAAATCAAAAAGGGGGTGTAGGTAAAACTACGACCGCTGTTAATCTCGCTGCGTCTATGGCCGCAACGAAGCGTAAAGTGCTGTTAATTGATCTCGACCCGCAAGGTAATGCCACTATGGGCAGTGGTGTAGATAAGTATGGCGATGTGCCTACTATTTACGACCTACTTATTGAAGATAAGCCCATTGAAGACGTGATCATTAAAGAAACGTCTGGCGAATACCATATGATTGCAGCAAATGGAGACGTAACCGCTGCTGAAGTTAAACTCATGGAATTATTTGCCCGTGAAGTACGCCTTCGTAATGCACTTGAAAAAATTCAGGACCAATACGAGTTTATATTCATAGACTGCCCGCCTTCATTAAATATGCTCACTGTTAATGCTATGGCCGCTGCTGATTCCATTTTAGTGCCAATGCAATGCGAGTATTATGCACTCGAAGGCTTAACTGCATTAATGGATACCATCACGCAGTTGGCTAAATTGGTTAACCCCGAATTAAAAATTGAAGGCATATTGCGCACTATGTACGATCCGCGTAACCGCCTAGCAAACGACGTTTCAGAACAATTAAAACAACATTTTGGTGATAAAGTGTATCGCACTGTGATCCCGCGCAATGTTCGTCTAGCTGAGGCGCCAAGTTTTGGCGCTCCTGCTATGTATTACGACAGAGCATCAAGTGGCGCAAAAGCGTATTTAGCACTTGCCGGTGAAATGCTGCGCAGAAAAGAAAAAACAGCGTCCGTTGTCGCCTAACTTTGAGGTAAAAAAATAACATGTCTGCTAAAAAACGAGGTTTAGGCCGAGGACTCGATGCACTTTTAAGTTCGTCTAAGCCTGCACCCAGCGCCAGCAAGGAACAAGACACACAAAACGTCACAGAGGTTGTTCAAAGTACAGTAAGTGCTACAGATAACCCATTACAAACATTGCCTATTGAGTTTTTGCATTCAGGCAAGTACCAACCTCGTAAAGACATGTCTGAAGAGGCACTCGAAGAACTTGCCAGTTCAATTCGATCACAAGGTATTATACAACCCATTGTAGTACGCCCTATTGCTCATAACAGCTATGAAATTATTGCCGGTGAGCGTCGTTGGCGCGCAGCGCAAATAGCTAAGCTCGACACTGTTCCGTGTATCATTAAAGATGTACCCGATGAAGCCGCCGTTGCTATTGCCCTGATTGAAAATATTCAGCGTGAAGATTTAAATGCAATGGAAGAGGCGGTTGCACTAAATCGTTTATTAAATGAGTTTGAATTAACACATCAACAAGTGGCTGATGCGGTTGGGAAATCAAGAACGACCGTAACAAACTTATTACGTTTAAATAATTTAAACAACGATGTAAAAATTCTGTTAGAACATGGTGACATAGAAATGGGTCATGCGCGCTGTTTACTTGCACTTGAAGGTGAAGCACAGTCTGACGCTGCACGAACGGCTGTTGCAAAGGCACTTACTGTAAGAGAGACTGAAAAATTAGTGCGCGCAATTTTAGAGCCAGCACCCGCCAAGCAAGAACACAAAAAAGACCCAGATGTTAAACAGTTAGAACAACAATTAGCAGAAAACCTAGGTGCTAAAGTAGAGATAAATTACAACAAAAAAGGCAAGGGTAAATTGGTTATTTCATATACTAATTTAGACGAGCTTGACGGCATTTTGAATCGTATTAATCACGACAATACCCACCATTGATCTATTACATGTCTAAAAAGAGACATTTGTAGCAAATTTGTGTTACAAACTCTCTACTCAAGTTGCAAAACTGGCAGGATACAGTATAATTTCGCCAGTTTTCACACCCTAACGATTTGAATGCCATTAAGGTTAACAAAAAGTGAATAATAAGTTAGCGAGTCCGTATAGGCTTGCCGCATTTAAATTAATTTGTCTTCAGGGTGTTGTAGCATTATTTGCTGCCGTAATTATTTTTATTGGTTTGGGAGTTGAAGCCAGTCTGTCAGCGTTAGCTGGTGGCGCAGTCGCGATACTCCCTCACTGTGTTTTTGCACTTTACGCCTTTCGATTTATGGGCGCGAGTCGTGCAGAACAAGCGTATAACGCGTTAAAACGCGGTAACGCTCTAAAGTTTATGCTGACAATCATTTTGTTTGCGCTAGTACTAAAGCATTTTCCGGTAGTTTTACTGCCCTTTTTTAGTATCTATGTACTAGCTTTATTCACTGGATTGTTTGCACCCGTTTTTTTTAAACATTAACTTTTGGGATATAACATGGCTGCAGAAGAAGTTACTCTATCTAGCCATATCCAGCACCACTTAACCAATGCTAAGATGTGCTCGACCGACGCCGGTCTAGCCTTCAATAAAGCATGTACGGACAGTGGTTTTTGGACATGGCATGTAGATACCCTCGCATGGTCAATCGGACTAGGTCTTATCTTTTTATGGATCTTCCGTAGTGCCGCTAAAAAATCAACATTGGGCGTACCAGGTAAATTTCAGTGTTTCATTGAAATGATAGTTGAGTTCGTTGGCGACAACGTACGTGACACTTTCCATGGTAAAAGCAAGCTGATAGCACCATTAGCATTAACGATATTCGTTTGGATATTTTTAATGAACTTAATGGATTTAATCCCAGTTGACTTCTTGCCTGCATTTGCTGGTTTAGTTGGTGAGCAAGCTTTTGGCATGGACTCACACGACGTATACATGAAAATTGTACCAACAACAGATATAAACTTAACAGCAGCACTAGCGCTAGGCGTGTTTATATTAATGATTGGTTACTCAATTAAAATTAAAGGCATCAGCGGTTTTATTAAAGAGCTAACACTTCACCCGTTTAGTTCTAACAATACAGCTATGCAGATTCTTTTAATCCCATTCAATCTATTACTAGAGCTTATCGCATTGGTTTCTAAGCCGTTTTCACTGGCACTGCGTTTGTTCGGTAACTTATATGCAGGTGAACTAATCTTCATCCTTATAGGTGCGATTGGCTTAATGCAACTACCGTTGCACTTTGTTTGGGCTGTATTCCATATCTTAGTAATCGTATTGCAAGCATTCGTATTTATGATGCTAACAATCGTATACCTAAGTATGGCAAGTTCAGATAATCACTAATTTATAACTTTTAATTTTTACTTTTAATTACAATTGAAACTTTGGAGAAAAAAATGGAACTAGTATTAGGTCTTAAGTACATCGCAGTAGCTTTACTTATCGGCTTCGGTGCAATCGGTACAGCAATCGGTTTTGGTAACATGGGCGGTAAATTCCTTGAAGCATGTGCGCGTCAACCTGAACTTGCACCATCGCTACAAGTTAAAATGTTTATCCTTGCTGGTCTAATCGATGCTGTAGCAATGATTGGTGTTGGTATCGCGATGGTATTGTTGTTCGTACTTTAATTTTATTTTTTGAACAGCTTACTATTTAAGGAGGAGCGGTTGTGAACTTAAACGCCACTCTTATCGGTGAATTAATTGCGTTTACGGTGTTCGTACTTTTTTGTATGAAATTCGTATGGCCACCACTTAACGGTGCAATTGAAGCTCGCCAGAAGAAAATCGAAGATGGTTTAGCTGCCTCTGATAGAGCCGAAAAAGACTTAGAACTTGCGCAACAAAAAGCTGCAGAACAGCTTAAAGATGCAAAAGCTCAAGCGGCTGATATCATTGATCAAGCTAAAAAGCGTGCCGTGCTAATTGTTGACGAAGAAACCGTTCGTGGACAAGAAGAGCGTGAAAAAATTATTGCTCAAGGGCACTCTGAAATTGAATCAGAGCGTAACCGTGTGACAGAAGAGCTACGTAAGCAAGTAGCAACACTGGCTGTGGTTGGCGCAGAGAGAATTTTAGAGCGTGAAATCAATCAAGCCGCACATAGTGACATCGTTGAAAAACTTGTCGCTGAGCTGTAAATTAGGAGGGTATGAGCATGTCTGAATTGACTACTATCGCTCGCCCATACGCTAAAGCGGCTTTTGAACTTGCCGTTGAAAAAGGCGCTATTGAAAGCTGGAATGACATGTTGTTTTTCGCTGGCCACGTTGCCAGCGATGAGCAAGCATCAGCCATTTTAGCTGGACTGCCTACTGCTTCTGCACAAGCTGAGTTATTTATTAATTTATGCGCAGAGCAGCTCAACGAACAAGGTCAGAACCTAGTGAAGGTGATGGCTGAAAATGGACGTTTGATTGCACTGCCTGAGGTTGCACAGTTATTCGCTGCGTTTAAAGCAGAGTATGACAAAGAAATCGATGTAGACGTGATTTCGGCAACCCCTCTTACTGCAGCGCAGCAAGAGTCATTGGTAGCGACACTTGAAAAACGTTTCGCACGCAAAGTTAAGCTGAATTGTAGTGAAGACGCGTCAGTAGTTGGCGGCCTTATTATTAAGGCAGGCGACACTGTAATCGACGGCTCTGTACGCGGAAAATTAAACCGCTTGGCCACAACACTACAATCGTAATTGGGAAAAAGAGCATGCAACTTAATTCCACTGAAATTTCAGAACTAATCAAACAACGTATTGAGAAGTTCGAAGTTGTAAGTGAAGCTCGTAACGAAGGTACAATTGTATCTGTTACTGACGGTATCATCCGCATCCACGGTCTAGCTGACTGTATGCAAGGTGAGATGATTGAGCTTCCTGGCAACCGTTATGCTATCGCACTAAACCTTGAGCGCGACTCAATTGGTGCAGTAGTAATGGGTCCGTACGCTGACCTTACTGAAGGCGTAAAAGTATACACAACTGGTCGTATCTTAGAAGTTCCTGTTGGTGCTGGCTTACTTGGTCGTGTTGTTAACACACTAGGTGCTCCTATCGATGGTAAAGGCGCTTTAGATAACGACGGGTTTGAACCTGTAGAAAAAATTGCACCAGGTGTAATCGAGCGTCAATCTGTAGATGAGCCAGTTCAAACTGGTTACAAATCTATTGATGCTATGATCCCAGTTGGTCGTGGTCAGCGTGAGCTTGTAATCGGCGACCGCCAAACAGGTAAAACTGCACTAGCAATCGATGCAATCATCAACCAAAAAGACACAGGCGTTAAGTGTGTGTACGTAGCGGTTGGTCAAAAAGCATCTACTATTGCTAACGTAGTACGTAAATTAGAAGAGCACGGTGCACTTGCAAATACTATCGTAGTTGTAGCATCTGCTTCTGAGTCTGCGGCACTTCAGTACTTAGCACCGTTCTCGGGCTGTACTATGGGTGAATACTTCCGTGACCGTGGTGAAAACGCATTAATCGTATATGATGATTTATCTAAGCAAGCAGTTGCTTACCGTCAAATCTCATTACTACTTAAGCGTCCACCAGGTCGTGAAGCATACCCAGGTGACGTATTCTATCTTCACTCGCGTCTTTTAGAGCGTGCATCGCGTGTAAACGCTGATTACGTTGAAAAGTTCACTAACGGTGAAGTGAAAGGACAAACTGGTTCATTGACGGCATTGCCAATCATTGAAACTCAAGGCGGCGACGTTTCTGCGTTCGTACCGACTAACGTTATCTCTATCACCGATGGTCAGATCTTCTTAGAAACTGACTTATTCAACTCAGGTATCCGTCCGGCAGTAAATGCTGGTATCTCGGTATCGCGTGTTGGTGGTGCTGCACAAACTAAAATCGTTAAGAAACTAGGTGGCGGTATCCGTCTAGCCCTAGCTCAGTACCGTGAATTAGCTGCGTTCTCGCAGTTCGCGTCTGACCTTGACGATGCTACACGTGCTCAACTTGAGCATGGTGAGCGTGTAACAGAGCTAATGAAGCAGAAACAGTACGCGCCAATGTCTGTTGCTGAAATGTCTTTGTCGTTATTTGCAGCTGAGAAAGGTTATCTTAAAGATATCGAAATCTCTAAAATCATGGATTTCGAAGCAGCTTTACTTTCTTATGCAAGTAGCACATACGCAGAGCTTGTGGCTCAAATCAATGAAACTGGTAACTACAACGCCGAGATCGAAGCGCAACTTAAAGAACTTCTAGAGAAGTTCAAGTCTACGCAAACTTGGTAATTTAGTTATTAATGGTGCGCTTTAGTTTACTAAAGCACACCTTGATTCGGAGAGAGAGTCATGGCCAGCGGAAAAGAGATTAAAAGCAAGATCGGGAGTATTAAAAATACTCAAAAGATCACTAGCGCAATGGAAATGGTTGCTGCGTCTAAAATGAAAAAGGCGCAAGAACGAGTGGCTTCAAGCCGTCCATACGCTGACAAATTACGCAAAGTGATTGGTCGTGTTGCTCAAGCAAATCTTGATTTTACTCACCCGTTCTTAGAAGAACGTGAAGTAAAACGAGTTGGTTATATTGTTATCTCTACTGACCGTGGTCTGTGTGGCGGCTTAAACTCAAACGAGTTTAAGAAAGTTGCATTAGACATAAAAGCATGGAAAGAAAAAGGTGTAGACGCAGAGTTTGCAACTTTAGGCAGCAAAGCTGCTGGTTTCTTTCAACGCTTTGGTGGTCAAGTGCTTGCTAAAAAAGCAGGCCTAGGAGATAAACCTTCAGTACAAGACGTTATTGGTCCTGTAAAAGTAATGCTTAATGCATTCTCTGAAGGTAAAATTGACCGTTTATTCCTGGTATATAACAACTTCGTTAATACCATGAAGCAAGAGCCAACAATAGATCAGTTACTCCCTTTGCCAAAAGCTGAAGAAGAAGTATCTGCCCACACATGGGACTACTTATACGAACCAAGTCCAGACGCTATTTTAGAGTCTTTGCTAGTTCGCTTTGTAGAGTCTCAGGTATACCAAGGTGTGGTTGAGAACGCTGCCTCTGAACAGGCTGCCCGTATGGTTGCAATGAAAGCTGCAACTGATAACGCTGGCGACCTTATGGATGAGTTACAGCTTGTTTACAACAAGGCCCGCCAAGCGGCAATCACACAAGAAATTAGTGAGATTGTTTCTGGTTCAGCCGCAGTTTAATGCTTCAGGCAAAGATTAACGAGAGGAATAGACATGAGTTTAGGTAAGGTCGTCCAAATTATCGGTGCCGTTGTGGATATTGAATTTTCACAAGACAACGTGCCAGCCGTATATGACGCGCTAAAAGTAACAGATGGCGATTTAGCTGGTTTGACTCTAGAAGTTCAACAACAGCTAGGTGGCGGTGTGGTACGTACTATCGCACTAGGTACTACAGACGGTTTACGTCGTGGTGCAGCAGTATCAAACACAGGTGAAGCGATTCAAGTTCCAGTTGGTAAAGCAACACTTGGTCGTATCATGAACGTACTTGGTGAGCCAATCGATGAAGCTGGCCCAATCGGCGAAGAAGACCGTATGTCTATTCACCGTGCAGCGCCTTCATACGAAGAGCAATCAAGTTCAGTTGAGCTTTTAGAAACAGGTATCAAGGTAATCGACCTTGTATGTCCGTTTGCTAAAGGTGGTAAAGTTGGTTTATTCGGTGGTGCCGGTGTTGGTAAAACCGTAAACATGATGGAACTTATCCGTAACATCGCAATCGAGCACAGCGGCTACTCAGTATTCGCAGGTGTTGGTGAGCGTACTCGTGAGGGTAACGATTTCTACCATGAAATGAACGATTCAAACGTACTTGATAAAGTATCGCTTGTATACGGTCAGATGAACGAGCCTCCAGGTAACCGTTTACGCGTAGCGTTAACAGGTCTTACTATGGCTGAAAAGTTCCGTGACGAAGGTCGCGATGTACTTTTCTTCGTTGATAATATCTACCGTTACACACTTGCGGGTACAGAAGTATCTGCACTACTTGGTCGTATGCCATCAGCAGTAGGTTACCAGCCTACACTAGCTGAAGAAATGGGTGTACTTCAAGAGCGTATCGCATCTACTAAGACGGGTTCAATCACATCAATCCAAGCGGTATACGTACCTGCGGATGATTTAACGGATCCATCTCCAGCAACAACGTTTGCTCACTTAGATGCAACAGTAGTACTTTCACGTGATATCGCATCACTTGGTATTTACCCAGCGGTAGATCCACTTGATTCATCTTCACGTCAGCTTGACCCATTAGTAATTGGTCAAGAGCACTACGATACAGCACGTGGCGTTCAAACGGTTCTTCAGCGTTACAAAGAACTTAAAGACATCATCGCAATCCTAGGTATGGACGAGCTTTCTGACGAAGATAAGCAACTTGTATCTCGTGCACGTAAAATCCAACGCTTCCTATCTCAGCCGTTCTTCGTGGCAGAGGTATTTACAGGTGCGTCAGGTAAATACGTTTCACTTAAAGACACAATTGCTGGCTTCAAAGGCATTTTAAACGGTGAGTTTGATGACCTTCCAGAGCAAGCGTTCTACATGGTTGGCTCTATCGAAGAAGCTCAAGAAAAAGCCAAAAGCATGTAATTAGGAGGGTAGTATGGCAGCTATGACTGTACATCTTGACGTAGTAAGCGCAGAGCAGAACTTGTTTTCTGGTTTGGTTGAATCGATTCAAGTATCTGGTAGTGAAGGTGAGCTTGGTGTTAATGCCGGTCACGCGCCACTACTAACTGCCCTTAAACCTGGTATGGTGCGTTTAGTTAAGCAATTTGGTGAAGAAGAACTCATTTATATTGCTGGCGGTACACTAGAAGTTCAACCGAACATAGTGACCGTACTTGCAGACACAGCCGTTCGTGGTGAAGACCTAGACGAACAAGCTGCAGAGCAAGCTAAACGTGACGCTGAAGCGCAAATGGCAAAAGGTGCATCGTCAGAGCTTGATTACAATCAAGCGGCAATGCAGCTAGCTGAAGCGGTAGCACAACTACGTGTTATTCAGCAATTACGTAAAAAGTAAGCCTATCTGGTTTATAAAAAGCCCACTCTATGTGGGCTTTTTTGTGCTTGTTGCTAAGGTCCGTGTTTAAATTTAAGCTTTTTTTAGTCGTAGAAGTTATTAACTGAGCTTTTCACTTATATCCTTCATCAATCCCCGTTACAATAACGCCATTAAATTAAGTGTGTTTTTCAGCCAAGATTCAGTAATAGCAAATTAGTTTACTGAGTATTTGCACAGGGCGTGACTTACGTAATCTTCTGTATAAACAGACTTGTTAACTAAAACAACGGAAAAAGGAAATTGTTTTAATGGCTCTAACAACAGTAATTCTTGCTGCGGGTAAAGGTACTCGTATGCGCTCTGCTCTACCTAAAGTTCTGCATAAAGTGGCAGGTAAACCTATGGTGCAGCACGTTATAGATAACGCAAAGGCACTTGGTGCAACCACAACTAATTTAGTTTACGGACACGGCGGCGAACTATTACAACAACAACTTGCCGATAATAACGTAAACTGGGTACTGCAAGCAGATCAACTAGGTACAGGCCATGCTGTTGCACAAGCAAACCCTCACATTAATGATGATGACACTGTACTTGTGTTGTACGGCGATGTACCACTTACAAAGCAATCAACGCTTGAGCGCTTATTAGCTGCAACACCTAAAAATGGGCTAGCGGTATTAACCGTTAACTTGGTTAATCCAAATGGCTACGGTCGTATGCTGCGTGAAAATGACAAGCTTGTTGGTATTGTTGAGCAAAAAGATGCAAGCGCAGAGCAGTTACTTATTAACGAAGTAAACACCGGTATTATGGCGGTTAACGGCAAACTGTTAAAAACCTGGTTAGGCAACTTATCTAACAATAATGCCCAAGGTGAATACTACCTAACAGATATAGTGGCTATGGCGCACAGTGAAGGTGTAGAAATTACATCGGCTCAGCCAGATCATGCAATGGAAGTTGAAGGTGCAAACAACCGCGTACAACTAGCAGGCCTTGAACGAGCATATCAAGCATGGCAAGCAGAAGAGTTAATGTTAAATGGTGCAACTCTTGCCGACCCTGCTCGCATTGACGTGCGTGGCGACGTAAAAACAGGTGAAGATGTATTAATTGATATCAACGTTATTTTTGAAGGTAATGTAACCCTTGGCAATAACGTACACATAGGCCCTAACTGTGTACTTAAAAACTGTACCGTAGGCGATAACGTTGTAATAAAGGCGAATACTCTAATTGAAGATGCAAGCGTAGCGGCTAAATGTACACTTGGCCCTTATGCACGCCTTCGCCCAGGTGCGGTAATGGAAGAAGACTCTCACATTGGTAACTTTGTTGAGATGAAAAAAACCCGTTTAGGTAAAGGCTCTAAAGCTAATCACTTAAGTTACTTAGGCGATGCTGAAATTGGCGAAAAAGTAAATATTGGCGCAGGTACAATTACCTGTAACTACGATGGGGTGAATAAAGCAAAAACCATTATTGGCGATAATGCTTTTATTGGCTCAAATTCATCACTTGTTGCCCCTGTAAATATTGGTGCAACAGCAACTGTGGGAGCGGGCTCTGTGATCACTAGCACCGTTGAAAACGAGCAGCTTGCAATAGCACGTTCAAAGCAGCGTAATTTAACCGGCTGGAAACGCCCGGTTAAAAAATAATACTGAAAGGCTACCTAGGTAGCCTTTTTTATTGCAGCTTAAGTTTAAATTGCTCTTTATAACGCCTAGAAAGGTTAAGCACTTTACCTGTAGTTAGTTTTATTTCACTATCACCACTAGGTAGCGGTGTAATAGACTCTATTCTATCAAGGTTTACGCCATGGCTGCGGTGGACTCTACAAAAGCCTTTATCTTCTAATTGCTCACTTAGTGCTGTAAGGGTCGTTCTTAAAGGGTAAATGGACGTGCCAATGTGTAAGTTTACATAATTGCCTGAAGATTCAAGCCAATCCACGTCGTCAATTTTTATAATAAATTCTTTACCCCGCTTTTTAACTAATAAGCGATTAATAGTATCAGTATTGTGTTGCTCACTTTCATCAATAGATGAAGCCTCCCCGAGTAGCTGTTTAACAATATACTGATAAACTTTAATAAGAGTGATAAAGAATAAAAAGCTTATCGCATCTTTTTGGTATTCATATAAAAATTCAAACCAGCTGAGCCCAAAGTTGTAGTGAAGTTCGTTCAACCAATAAATGAGCTTACGTCCTCCAACCATTACACTAATGTGGAATACGCTGAAAAGAATAGACGCTACAAAGTAAGTACACAGCGAAAGCGCAATATTATGCCAATTAAAAGGTACTTTTTTTAATAGCCACACCACAGCCGGGAATATAATTAACGTGCTAAACGCACTGGAATATTCCCATACAAACGGCTCCCATATTAAAAAAGGCAGTGCGCCGTCTCTTTGCGCCTCCATTATTTGAGTTGTCGCATTAACCGTATTGTTTATTACAACGTAGCTAAACAAAAGTAACGCGGCATAAAAAGTTTGAAAACGTTGAAAGTGTTGAAGGTTCATTATGTGTGCTTTTATATTTGTAGGAGACAGCTATCCCTGTATACCACCTTTTATCACTATTGCTTGTAATATAAGCACTTATGTATAGTTTTTGCGAGTTATTTTAAGTTAACTACCGGTATCACAAACACATTGGTTAACGTATGAGTACTCAATTAAACGCAATACAATCTATACACTCTCGCCATTACTTTCTTGATTGGTTAAGAGTAATTGCATTTGCGACTCTCATTTTTTATCACATAGGTATGTTGTATAGCCCAAATTGGGGGTTTCATTTTAAAAGTAATTATACGTCTGAACACGTAGAGTCTTTTATGTTGGTGTTTTCCCCTTGGAGAATGTTGCTAATTTGGTTTATATCAGGGGTGGCACTTCGTTTTATGCTTGATAAGGTAGGTGGCTACAAACTACGTGCCCTATTTGTTTTAAAGCGTTCTATTTTTATATTACTGCCCCTGCTGGTGGGGTTATGGTTAGTTGTACCTTTACAGCTTTATGCCGAAATGCATCAACAAGGCGTTATAGATATAACGTACTGGCAGTTTTATTTAGCGTTTTTAGATACTAGTAATAGCATGTTTGCTAATTACCAATCTGGCGTATGGCCGCATGTTGATGTAAATCATTTATGGTATTTACGTTCTTTATGGCAGTTCATGCTTATTGTTTTTATATACTCATTAGTAGCAAAGCTTTCTATTTTTTCTTCTTTATTAACCACGGTTAAATTAAATCTATCATTTCCTATGCTCACAGGCTTATTAGTAATAGCCATGTTGCTTGCTAATAATTATTTAAAAGGTGATGCAATACGCGAAGTAAGCGGCTTTATATTTTTATTTACAGGATACCTGTAAGCCAAAAATACTTATTTTTGGGCAAGTTTAAATCAATATCGTTGGGTATTGTGTACAAGCTTTATCCTATTATATGTGTGCATTGTTTTGGCGTATCAGAGTGTATTAGATTTACCAAATTATGTTTGGGTCACTATATATAATACTCAAAGAGTTGTTGGGGTGTTCGCCATGCTCACCTTAGCGCAGCGCTTTTTAAACTTTAAAGCACCTTACCTAAATACACTAAATAGCGTGGTGTTTCCCTTTTACGTATTACATCAAAGTGCATTAATTATTTTGTGTTTTATGCTGCGGCCTTTTAATTTTTGCCCCGTGGTTGAGTTATTTTTAATTACAGTGGGTACTTGGGGGGCTTGCGCAGCTATTACATTAGTGGTAATGCGCTCTGAGGCCCTTGCTAGGTATTAAAATTAAAAATAACTATTCGCCAACGATAAAAAAGGCCGGTTATATTTTGGGTATGTTGCTTATTTTACCTTTAGCCTATCAGCTGGTTTTTTAAGGTAAAAAAGTTTTATTAAAAGTGCCACAACTTTGTAATACCTCTGTGTTGATATTTACGTAATACCACACTAAGAGAAATTACAATGTTAAAAAAATCAATAATAGCGCTTTCACTTTTATCTATACTGACCGGTTGCTCATTAGATGGCGATGATGGTCAAAGTGGCGCACAGGGTTTACAAGGTGTACAAGGAACTGCAGGTGAGAATGGAATTAACGGCACCAACGCTAACTCAGCTTTAACCATTAGTTTAGTAGGTAGAGCTGTACTCAATGCGCAAAGTCCTGAAGGTGCTGCCGAAATAGTCGCTTATCAAGCATCAAAAAAATGGATTTACGCTATTAATAGCTCGGGCGATACAGCGGTTGTAAATATTATCCCTGCCGACACATTCGATACAGCTGCTTTAGCGCAAGATAACGAAGGCATTGTAAATACAACTAACTTAAGTACGGCAATTACACTTACCTTAAACGACAACACCCCCGGTGACGCAAACAGCATTGCAATAGACGAAAATAACCAATTACTTGCTGTAGCCATGGCCGCAAAAAACGTTGGTGAAATGGGCCAAGTTGCCTTTTACGATATAAGCGGCGATACACCAATCTTTATAAAAAATGTAACCGCTGGTTTTTTGCCTGATATGGTTACTTTTAGCCATGATGGAGTAAAAGTGGTTGTTGCCAACGAAGGAGAACCTAATGGCGACTATAGTATTGACCCACAGGGGTCTATCAGCATTATTAATGTTATTGATGGGGAAGTTGCCGACACCGCTACAAATATTGACTTTACAGCATACAACGATAAGCAAGCTGAGCTTGAAGCTATAGGATTGGTATTTGCTAATCCAACAGGGCGCACTATAAATGGTAATTTAATAAATACAACCGTCGCTATGGACTTAGAGCCAGAGTACGTCAGCATTTCTAAAGATAACAAATACGCTTATGTATCAATTCAAGAAAATAACGCGCTTGCCATCGTTAATCTAGAAGATAACTCTCTTGAGTTAAAAGGGTTAGGATTTAAAGACTGGTCTAACTTACAAATAGACGCATCAGATAAAGACGGCGGTGTTAATTTTAAATCATACCCCGGCTTATACGGCATGTACCAGCCAGACACAATATCAAGCTTTAGCTGGAAAGGCGCCAACTTTATAGTGTCGGCTAATGAAGGCGATGCACGCGAATACTTTTTTGATACAACCGATGATGCAGATTGTACAGCCAAAGGCGGCTTAGATTTCGATGAAGACGATGGTTGCCTTGCTTACATAGATGAAAGCCGCGTTGAAGACTTAACACTTGCTGCTAACTTTGACTACTTAAATAACGACGATAACGACATCGGCCGTTTAAAAGTGACAACGGTTAAAGGTGATACTAATAACGATGGCCAATACGAATCGCTTTATGCCTATGGCGCACGTTCGTTTACTATTTGGGACAGTAATGGGCTGGTGGTGTTTGACTCAGGCGACGACATAGGCCGTATAACTGCATCTGTTCATGGCGAAGCCTTCAATAACAATGAAGATGAAAATAAAGGCGATACACGCTCAGACGATAAAGGCGCAGAACCCGAAGCGCTCACAATAGGTACAATTGGTGAACGCACCTTTGCATTTATAGGGCTCGAGCGTATGGGCGGGATTATGGTTTACGATATTACTAACCCATATGATGTGCAATTTGAAGACTACTTTTATAACCGAGGTGTAATAGAAGAAGCAGCTATAACCGGCGACCTTGCACCAGAAGGGATGATGTTTGTGCCGGCTGAACAAAGTGCCACTAATAAACCACTCCTCATAATAGGTAATGAAATATCTGGTTCTATTGCAGTATGGGAAATTTCAGCTAATTAACCATGCTATTTAAAAGCGGAAAAGAATATGTTTTGTTTTCCGCTTTTATATTCATAGATCATTAGCATTTTTAAAGTGATTAAAAATGCATGTTTTTTAAACTAAAAGCGCTCTCCACCCCTTTATTTGTATACCTTTCGTACTAAAAGTGTTTTTATTCAAAAAAGCGTGAATTAAACATTGACCCCCACTCGAATATCCCTATAATGCGACCCCACTGAGACGGCAGGCGCCAACGCATAGCGAGGCAAGAGTTAATCAGAGAGTTAAGTAAAACTTTACTTTTAAAGCTTCTAAAAAGAAATTTGAAAACAAAGTGTTGACTCAAAAAATAAAGGATGTATTATACGCATCCCTAGCGACAACGTCGCAACGTTCTTTAACAATTTAAGGCATTCGTCTGTGTGGGCACTCGTGCAGATTGAGTTCTAACAGCCAAGCTACTTCGGTAGTGAGGCAAACAAATTAGAGTCTCAATTGAAACTGAGTGACCA
>NZ_PNDY01000059.1:0-247 GCF_005886645.1 Pseudoalteromonas sp. S408
TTTAATTGTTTTAGAATCACATTGACAACACAAAGATGGGGAATATTTTAGTACTATGCAACACACAGTACCTGTTTTTTTTCAGTAATAGGCAGGAATAAGATGCATGTATTACATAAGTAACTGAATAACAATCCGTTATGATTTTTTGAAAAAAAGTAAATATGATGAACGGTTTTATAAAGGGATGGAAGGTTTGAGCTAAAAGCGATAAGGGAAATAGGTAGAGTAAGTAAACTAGGTAACT
>NZ_PNDY01000060.1:0-340 GCF_005886645.1 Pseudoalteromonas sp. S408
CAGCCTTCAAGTAGCTCGTTTTACCTGTTAAATCAGTTTGTATGAAGATAAACCTCATTCGCCTATTCATCCATGAAGCTGGGTCCCATCATGCCTCCATGCACTCATCTCAATGAACTGCGAAGCTTCGCTTCGGTCTCATTTCGTCCATGTGAAAGTAGAACATCGCCAGGGCCTAATTAAAGAAACCCGTTGCAGTAATGCAGCGGGTTTTTTGCGTTTAGGGTGCAGAATTTTCGCATCGATATGTAAGAGTCTTAGCGCTTGTTAAAATGGATTAATTCACCTTGCGCAAAAGAAGCGCTCTCACTGTGTTCGCAGTCGCTAATTTTGCACCATA
>NZ_PNDY01000061.1:0-334 GCF_005886645.1 Pseudoalteromonas sp. S408
GGGGTGGGGGGGCGGGGGGGGTTGGGGGGGGAGCGGGGGGGGGGTAGGGGGGGGGGGGGTTGGGGGGGGGGGGGGGTGGGGGGGGTGGGGGGGGGGGGTGGGGGGGCGGGGGGGGGGGGGGTGGGGTGGGGGGGGGGGGGGGGGGTGGGCGTGGGGTGGTGGTGGGTGGGGGTGGGGGGGTTGTGTGTGCGGGGGGGGGGGGGTGGGGGGGTGGGGGGGGGTGGTGGGTGGGGGGGGGGGGGGGGGGGGGGGGGGGGGGGGGGGGGGGGGGGGGGGGGGGGGGGGTGGGGGGGGGGGGGGGGGGGGGGGGGGGGGGGGGGGGGGGGGGGGGGGG
>NZ_PNDY01000062.1:0-219 GCF_005886645.1 Pseudoalteromonas sp. S408
GGGGGGGGGGGGTGGGGGTGTTGGTGGTGGGGGGGGCGGGAGGCGCAGAAAAAATAAGCAAGATGAAGAAAATATGAGTTTGAGAGAAACACGCAAAGAGGAGAGCGGGGGGGGCGTGGGGGGGGTGTGCGGGGGGGGGGGGGGGTTGGGGGTCGGGGGGTGGGGGAGGTGCGGGGGGCGGTGGGCGGGGGGGGGGGGGATGGGGGGGCGCGGGGGGGG
>NZ_PNDY01000064.1:0-267 GCF_005886645.1 Pseudoalteromonas sp. S408
GGGGGGTGGTGGGGGGGTGGGGGGGTGGTTTGTGTGGGGGGAGGGGGTGGGGAGGGGGGGGGGGGGGGGGGGGTTTGAGGGGGAAGGGGAGAACAGACGGGAAAAGTAGAAAAAAAATAATGAAAAAAGGAAAATGTTTTTGATGTTAGTTTGGTGGGGTTTTATGGGGAGTGGGGGGGGGTGGGGGGGGGGGGGGGGGGGGGGGGGGGGGGGGGGGGGGGGGGTGGGGGGTGGGGGGGGGGTGGGGGGGTGGGGGGGGGGGGGGGG
>NZ_PNDY01000065.1:0-237 GCF_005886645.1 Pseudoalteromonas sp. S408
GTAACTTAAACGCCGATTATAAAATATTAAGTTGGTTAACTTTCCGCACACAAGTTGGTTTAGACTATCGTTTGGTTCAGGGTAAAATCGTAAGAGATGCTAGAACTCCCGATGGTTTTGGCGTAAAGGGTAATGTATTTGTTCAAAGTAACTGGAATACCAATATAAATACTTTTCAAACTCTGAACTTTAATAAAACTTTTGGCACTAAACATCAATTAGATGGTGTTGTAGGTT
>NZ_PNDY01000066.1:0-352 GCF_005886645.1 Pseudoalteromonas sp. S408
CACAAAGAGGCGCGTCGCTTAAGACACGCTGCGCTTTAGAGACAGACCTCCTTAATTTTACTTTTCTATAGACTTAAAAAAGCCCGGCTCTTTAGAGGCGGGCTTTCTTGTATTTGAAGACGGAGCGCTACGCAGTAGAATGTCCTGGTGCCCACAGCGGAGGAGAGTCCCATAGCAAAGCGGATAAGATCATTGGACGGGGCTCGCCTTCGAGCTGGTTTGTTTCACTACTGAGTTTGTCATGGGCTGTTGGCTATTTATTACATCCCAGACAGCAAAATACCCGTCAGATTGCTGTAACGGGTTTGGCTTATTCGAAGCCTGGTAATGTCCTACTTTCACATAGCAAATG
>NZ_PNDY01000068.1:0-352 GCF_005886645.1 Pseudoalteromonas sp. S408
GGGGGGGGGGGGGGGGAGGGGCGGGCGCTGGGGGGGGGGCGGGGGGGGGGGGGGGGGGCGTGGGGCCGGGGTGGGGGGGCGGGGGCGGGGGGGCGTGGGGGGGGGGGGGCGGGCGCGGGGGGGTGGGGGAAAGTAGAGCCATGATGGGCGCCCGCGGGGGATAAGGATGGTGTAGAGTAAGGGTGATTTATATGGGTGATTAAAGAATATAAAGGGAAGGCGGGGGGGGGGGGGGGTGGGTTGGTGGGGTGGGTAGGGGGGGGTGTGGGTTGGGGGGGGGGGGGGTGGGGGAGGTGGGGGCGGTAGGTGGAGGGTGGCCGGAGGGCGGGGAGGGGGGGGGGGGGGCGGGTGG